>NZ_CACA01000336.1:0-77183 GCF_000180455.1 Kamptonema sp. PCC 6506 | reverse complement strand
CAACATCTTAACTGCCAAGAAGGTTGCTATAGTTTAACTGATGCTGCTACTGCGGCGCGATCGCAGGCGTTCAACAGAGCCAGCAACCTAAGTACAGAAAAAAAATCAACTTCGTAGGTTATAAAAATATGCTTAAGAAATTAACGATTGCGCTCAGTATCTCCGGGTTCATCTTCTTCTTACCAGTGGGAGGCGTGCTGGCTAATGAGATGATTCCGCCAGAGAAACGGGTTTTAATTCAAGAGCTTTTAACCATTACTGAAGCTGACAAAAACCTTAACCAAATGATGGACTTAATGTTAGCTCAGTTAGAACAACAGTTGCCAACTATTATTGCTAACACCTTGAAAAGTACATCGGCAGAAACAAATGCTGATTTACAGCAGGAAAGCCTGGAAATGGCCAGGAGGGTCATCAGCCGATACCGAGAAATATTGCCCCAGAAAATTAATCTGGCTCAATATGTACAGGAAGTTAGTTACTCCGTGTATGCTAAATATTTTACTGAAAACGAACTCAAAGACTTGATAGCGTTTTATCGCAGTTCAACGGGACAAAAAACAATTCAAGTCATGCCTCAACTTTTTGCCGAGTCTATGCAACAATTCAATCAAAAACTATTGCCAGAATTGATGGAAATCATGAAAGAAATAGTTGAAGAGGAAATCGGAAAAATGCCGACAATTAACAACAAATAATTAAACTGTTAATTAATTATGAGCTCTCGATCGCTCCCGATACCGATCTGGTACAGCAGTGGGTGCGATCGCATCCTCAGAAGAAGTTACAGGCCCTCTGCCTCCACTAGCTCTTCCCCTGTCTACATTCCCTTCTGGCATTGGCTCACTAGCAATCGGCCTGCCCGGAGGAGTCAAGCCACTGGTATCCAAGCTTACCTGCAAATCTTCCTCATCGCTTTCAAAAAGAGGATCGGCAGCCATTCTGCCAGGTTGTCTCCAGCCACCTTTGTCAAAACTTCCCGACAATTCCTCTCCATTACTTTCAGAAAGCGGATCGGCGGCCATAGGGCGACCAGGTTGCCTCAAACCACCTCCGTCAAAACTTTCCGACAATTCCTCTAAATCATTTTCAGAAAGGGGATCTGGTGGAACCATTCGACGGCCAGGTTGCCTCAAACTACCTCTGTCGAAGCCTCCAGACAAGTCCTCTCCATTGCTTTGAGTCCTCGAATCTGAGGCAATTTGGCGACTCGGAGGTGCTGACCGAGTTGCTGGCCCTTGCCAAGTTCCAGCCGAACTAGAAGCGGGTAAACCATTTGTACTCCCGAAAGTAGGAGCATAACCAGTAGGTAAAACAGCATCAGCTTTTTTGGCTTCAGCTTTTTGCTTCTCTTCCTCTTGCTTCTGCTTCAACAATTCTGTGAAACCTTGTACATCATTCTGGATAATGCTTTCCACCCGACCAGAAAATTGAACGTAAGCCTGGTTATGACTGCTAACATCTTGATAAGGCCCAGTGAGTTGAAAAAATTGCCAGCCCTCTGCTTTCAGAGCTTCAGCGGTTTTGCGGTACTGAATCCGAAGGTCGCCATAATGAAAAAACTCATCGATTGCAGCGCTGATCGCTACCATTTGGCTAACGCCGAAGGTAAACCAAATAGCATATTCTCTCGTTTTACTATCGGCGATGTTCAGACTCACGAGTGCTGGAATGACCACCCCGCCAACAATTGTGGTCAGACGCAGACGGTAGTACCATTTCTGAGAATGTTTTGCCTTACCTGAGAGCCAATTTAGTTGATCTAGCCAGCGGGATTTCATTGATTTTTTCTGGAACTCGTTTAGATCCAGTTGGTCAATGATGTCGGACATATCTCTCTTGAAGCGATCGCTATAAGAAGCAGAAGATTTCTTTTTAAACATTGTTTGTTGCTCCCCCTGGTATGCTCGCAGATATCCGTAGATTTTAGATTTTAGATTTTAGATTTCCGATTAGCCACAAACCTCAAGTCAGGCCTTTAGCACTCAGATTCTCATCGTATTTACTGACGGATAGAAAGTCACTACCGCTAACTGGGACAGTTAGGGGCTAGGGAAGAAGGGGCTAGGGAAGAAGGGGCTAGGGGCTAGGGAAGAAGGGGCTACGATGCTCAGGACTAGGGGCTAGGGAAGAAGGGCTGGAAAAATTGTTAGCTGGCGATCGCACTTTTTACAGCAAGTTGCGATCAGATATACCACAAACGCATTAGGTAAATTTGCGAATAAGATAGTTCATTCGGTGGTACGTTTGGTTGCAATTTGCTGTAAGTCCCACTATGAATACCGATCGAGCTGAACTAGCTTTTTCTCACAAATTTTATATCTAAATTCGGTGGAAAATATGTTAATATAAACCATCTCCTATAGTGCTAATGCTGCCCCCTGCTTAGGAGCTATTTTAACGTGAGTTTGACTCGAAATTTAAGCAGATTGAGCGTTCACAATTCTCGGAGTTCATTTGCCTTTAAACACTCATTAAATTGAGAGCGCGATTGCGTCGCAATCACCTTAGATAAATTTACCCACAAAATAATACTATTGACTTTCAACTGAGAATAGGTTACAAATTTGCTTAGCGGCTCCTTGGCTGTCTCTTCAACCAACTGTGTAAGTCCTGACTGCGATGAGTGTAAGGTAGAGCCGCCAATCTAGAAAGGACAAAAATTTTGATAAACCTTCTTAAAAGCCAATGCAGCCAGATTCTCAAAAATCCCCCTATTTGCCTATCGTCTCAGTCATTATCCCTGCATACAACGCTGAACCATTTATTGAAGAAACGCTGAAATCTGTTCTCGCTCAAACTTATCCAGCAATTGAAGTTTTAGTAGTTGATGACGGTTCCCAGGATCGAACCCCTGAAATTGTTGAAGAAATTTGCCAAAAAGATTCTCGTGTCCGACTCCTGAAACAGTCAAATGCTGGAGTCGCTGCTGCTCGCAACTTAGGAATTGAGCACTCGAGAGGAGAATATATTGCTCCGATTGATGCTGATGATATTTGGTATCCTGAAAACATCGAAAAACAAGTTCAATGTATGTTGGAAGGAGGAGAAGAAGTAGGAGTTGTCTATTCGTGGACAATAGACATTGACGAAGAGGGGTTCCTCAACGGGGACATCCACACTTTTATGATTGAAGGCGAAGTGTATGAAACCCTAGTCTGCCACAATTTTTTAGGCAATGCTAGCGCTTCAATGCTCCGGCGTTCTGCCTTGGAGAAAGTTGGCCTGTATGACAGCAGCTACAGAGAACGGAGTGCTCAAGGCTGTGAAGATTGGGATCTGTACCTGCGGTTGGCAGAATTCTATCAATTCCGAGTTGTACCGGAATTCCTAATTGGATACCGCAAAGTGTACAGCAGTATGTCTAGTAATTATACAGCAATGGCGAAGTCTCACACCTTAATGCTGCAAGATGTCAGGCAACGGCATCCTGAAATTCCCGACTTTCTCTACCGATTGTCTACCAGTAATTTTTTAATGTATTTAGCACGCCAAAGCAGCCGGAATGGTAGCGATCGCACCGCACTATTTTGGTTGTTCCAAGCTTTAAAAACTGAGTGCATCTCGCCTTTGTTGCGCTATAGCTTTTATAGATTATTGAGTAAGAGCCTTTTAAACCTATTATCCCAGCGTGGGAAATCTCAGGAGGCTATAGAAAAACCTCTGAAAGCGCAAGAACCGACTTCTGCTGAAATTAAAATCAGCAGCCTGGATTTGCTAGTTGAAAGTAGGCGCAAAAATATCGCATTGATGGTGACGATTGGGAATATTATTCACGGCTCAATTTCCCGCCTAGTCAAGCGAAATCAAGCAAAGATGGACATCCTCCCTCCAATGAACGTTAGCGCCACTCCACCTGCAAAAGCAGAGTTGTCTTATGAAAAAAGAAATTCAGGCTATTAGAACTCTGCTCCCTCTCCTCAAAGTATATCCTTGGGCAATCCCGGCAATGATTTCCTTGGGTATGCTTGCTTCTCTTTCCGATGGCTTTGGGATTAGCTTATTCATTCCCTTTTTGCAAACTTTACAGCAAGAACAAGCTCAGGTTGTAACTGGCAATTCTTTCATTGATTCTCTCAATAAGATATTCGTTGCTGTCCCTGCTGGCTACCGCGTCTTAATCATCCCATTTTGTATTTTAGCCAGCATCATCATCAAAAACTTGATTGTCTATAGTAATTCTGTGCTTTTTGCTTGGTTAAACTCGCGAATTAGCAACAGATTGCGCTGCCAAATTTTCAACCAAACTTTAACCGTTAGCTACTCTTTTTTAGAGCGCAGCGAATCGGGAAAGATTATGAATATTTTGGCGACAGAGAGTTGGCAAACTAGCAAAGCTTTAAGTTTATTTGTTAACTTGATTACCTGTGCTTGTACGATTACTGTCCTGGCGACGCTGTTACTGCTTATCTCTTGGCAACTCACATTAATTATTAGTATAGCGCTGTTTTTGATCTCACAGTTCATCCAGTTTGTAACGCGCCGAGTCAAGCATCTGGCAGAGCAAGCTGTAGACGCTAATTCTCAGTTGGCTGTCCGTATGTGGGAGGGATTAGGGGGAATGAGAGCCATCCGCTCCTTTGGACGGGAACCTTACGAACAAGAACGCTTCGATCGCGCTTCCCAGCAAGTGCGAAACACCTTTTTGCAGCTCGATATCCTGGGAGGACTGATCAATCCACTCTATGAAGTTTTTTCCGCACTCCTCCTGCTAGCAATTTTAGCGATCGCACTCCTGCAAAACCAGTCAGCTATGCCCACGCTGCTGACTTTTTTATTCATCCTCTACCGCTTGCAACCGCAGGTGCAACAGCTAGATGTCGCGAGGCTAGGTTTAGTTTCTACCGCCAGTTCTGCTGCACTGGTGATGGCTTTTTTAGACACTTCTGATAAACCTTACATCCGCTCTGGTACCGTTCCCTTTGATAAGTTAAAGCAGGCGATCTATTTTGAGTCAGTTTCCTTAACTTACAATCCTGAAGATCGGCCGGCAATAGAGGCTGTTTCCCTGGAGTTAAAACGCGGCCAAACCACTGCTTTAGTGGGACCGTCGGGTGCGGGAAAATCGACCATTATCAGCCTACTGTGTCGCTTTTATGAGCCAACATCAGGAGAAATTTATGTTGACGACTGCCCCTTAAAAGAACTGAATTTAATCGACTGGCGCAAGGGGATTGCGATCGTCAGCCAAGATGTCCATATCTTTAGCGGGACGGTGAAGGATAATATCGCCTACGGGCGTTTAGAAGCAACGGAGGCAGAAATTTTTGACGCGGCAAAACTGGCCAATGCTCACGATTTTATCAGCCAACTGCCGGAAGGGTATGACACGAAAGTAGGCGATCGCGGCGTTCGGCTTTCTGGCGGACAAAGGCAGCGCATCGCCCTCGCTCGCGCGATCGTCCGCGACCCGGATATTCTAATTCTAGATGAAGCAACGAATGCTCTCGATAGTATTGCCGAAAACTTGATTCAGGAGGCCCTCAGTACCCTCAGCCAGAATCGCACCGTTATTGTGATTGCTCACCGCTTATCGACAATTGAAAATGCCGATAAAATTATTGTCATGGAAAATGGCAGAGCGATCGAACAAGGCAACCTTCAGCAGTTGCTAAAACTTGACGGCCTCTTCGCCAAGCTTTATCACCTGCAACATCGCAACGTACAAAACTAAGTACAAAGCTAAGTACAAAACTAAGTACAAAACTAATAGTAATTTGGTTAATTAGTTATGCCTTATCCCATCGTTGATATTGAAGTAACACAGCCCCTCCCAACTCTGACAATTTCTGAGGAAGATACAGGAATTGCCTTAGTGGTGAGGCGTAAAGATAAAGCTGTTGGTTTCATCATGCAGCCTCTTCCTGGCAAGAGCATCATTTCTCCTGAAGATTTAGCTAAAACGATCGAGCGAGAGGTCGGTGCTAAGTTACTTCAGGAAGCGATTAGAGAAGAGTTAAATTCTGGCAAAAATGATGATGCTTTTCCCTCGCTGACAGTAGCAATTTGTACCAAAGATCGAGTGGATAATGTAGCGCGGTGTCTGGAACATTTACTGAATTTACAAACACCTATTTCTGGTGAAAAAGTTGACTTTGAAGTGTTAGTCATTGATAATGCACCTTCTGATGAAAAAACAAAAGAATTGGTAGATGGTCTGCCAAAAGTGCGTTATGTTCGAGAACCAAAACCTGGTTTAGACTTTGCTCGAAATCGTGCATTGCAGGAAGCAACTGGCGAAATATTAGCTTTTCTGGATGATGATGTCACCCCCGATCGCCAATGGCTAAATGGCTTGATGGAAGCTTGGGCTGAAAATCCCGATGCGGCTGGTTTTACAGGGTTAGTGCTACCTTATGAATTAGCAACTACAGCCCAAATTTTATTTGAAAGTCGGGGAGGTTTTCGGCGGGGCTTTGAGAAAATTCGCTATGGCAAAATCTTACCATATAACCCCTTATACCCCTGTGGTGCTGGCATATTTGGAGCCGGTTGCAATATGGCATTTCGCCGCGATGTCTTACTAAAATTAGGGGGATTTGATGATGCACTTGATACAGGTGCGCCCCTCCCAGGGGGCGGGGATTTAGATATTTTTTATCGAGTGGTTCGTGCTGGGTATCCCTTCGTTTATGAACCTCGCTATCTGGTGTTTCACCAACACCGCCGGGAATATGAAAAACTGCGCCGCCAGTATTGGACTTGGGGGTTAGGTTTTATGGCTTTTGTGGTAAAATCCTATCAGACAGATCCTGGCAAGCGATCGCAGCTAATTCGGCTGATATTTTGGTGGATTGGCTATCAGTTGGATGAATTGCAAAAGAGTATCAGGGGTTGTCATCCTTTGCCCCCAGCGATGATTTTAGCTGAAATGTGGGGCGGTATTGTGGGACTTTTTGGGGAGTACCCCCGTTCTTTAAAGCGTATCGAGCAGATTCGGCGGCAATTTGCCTAAAAAAAGGAGATTTGCTTCAGAACTTTTCGCGTTGAATGTAGGAAACGACACTTAGATATGAATAAGCTTCCGCCCATTGATATCGTCATTTGTACTTATAACAATGCTCTTCTTCTAAACAAAGCTTTATTAGCCCTTTCTCAACAGCAAGTATCGCCAGAGGTAGAGTGGAGGGTGTTAATAGTCGATAATAACTGCACGGATAACACGCAGGAAGTTATCGAAAAATATCGAGTTTCTGGAACAATTCCGCACCTTTCTACAGGGTCAGAAACACAGCAAGGATTAACCTATGCTCGCCACTACGGTGTTCAAAATACAACCGCTGATTGGATTGCTTTCGTAGATGACGATTGCTTCCTGGCAGAAGATTGGGTGGAGCAAGCTGTTAAATTTGCTGCGACTCATCCTGACTGCGGTGCTTTTGGTGGTCGAGTAATTTTAGATTGGGAAAATCCACCCCCTAAATATGTATTGAATTATGGCTACTCCTTCGCACAACAAGAACACGGTACAGAACCCCAAAAAAAATCTTGCCTAGTGGGAGCAGGATTAGTTCTTAATAGAGCAGCCCTGACTCATACTGGTTGGATTGATAAACCATTACTTCACGATCGCATCGGCACCAAGCTCATATCTGGGGGAGATGTAGAAATAGCTTTACGGATTTATGGCGCTGGATATGACCTTTGGTACACTCCTGATTGCAAGTTAAAACACTTTATTCCCGCTAGGCGTACTTCTCAACAATACCTGATAGATATTAACTATGGTCTAGGAACCTCTCAAGTTTTGGGCGATTCTCTTCTCTGGTCAGGCTCTTATCGAGATTGGCTGTTAAAATTTATTTGGGATGCAGTGAAAGCTTCTCAAAATATCGTAATTCAATCTTTAAGAGCGGCTTTGGGGCGAATGAATCCGGCAGAAGTAGAGATCAACAAAAGTTTTGTACGCGGTAAGTGGGCCGGAATTAACCGCATGATTCGCATGAGTCCAGAAGAACGAAGTTCGCTATTGGGGCGTGCAAAATTAGTCGTTTAGCCAGCTCATAAATCAATTGTTAGTTTAAGGTAATTTCTGTGAGCAACCCCTGGAAAGTTATTAACGTAGAGCTGAGTAAAGGCATTCCTTCCTTGCCTTTGATAACTGGTTATGGGGGCATTTACACCGTGTTTTGGTGGCATAATATACCCCTTGGTCAACAGGAGATTTTAGCCGATCAGTTGCCAATGTCAGCAACAGAATTGACTAATTTAGCCGTTCAAGCAATTACCCCTACCATCGGTAGCCATTTGCTAGAACAAGGTTTTAAAGCGGCTTTGCCAGTTATTTCCAAGAATCCGACACGCGATCGCCCGCCTGAGTTCCAAGCTCTCATGGCTTTGGAACAACCCCTGATGAAGCTCGATAGGCACTTTTCAAACTTAAATAGTGAAACTGTTTCTGTTATAATCTGTACTAGAAATCGACCGGAACAATTAGAGAGATGTTTGCGATCGCTCCAAAACTTATCCCATCCTCCCCACGAAATTATTGTTGTTGACAATGCTCCCAATTCAGATGCTACGCAACAATTAGTTGAAAAAATACCAGAGGTTAAATATGTCTTAGAACCTCGCCCTGGTTTAAGCGTGGCCCGCAATACTGGCATCCGCCATAGTACAGGCAATATTATTGCTTTTACTGATGATGATACGATTGTTCATCCTGATTGGATTGCCAGAATTGCTCAAAGTTTCAGTGGCGATCGCACCGTCGCTATGACCGGACTGATTCTACCAGCAGAACTCGAAAACGAAGCCCAATTAATTTTCCAAAAAGGTCATACTGGCTTTGGGTGGGGATACCGTCCTACGACCTTTGATACTCAATTTTTTGAGGAAATGAAACCCTTAGCTGTCCCCGTTTGGCGCATTGGTGCAGGGGCAAATATGGCTTTCCGGCGCGAACTTTTTAATAAAATTGGATACTTTGACGAACGGTTGGGAGCAGGCGCTTCTGGGTGTAGTGAAGACTCAGAAATTTGGTATAGAGTGCTTGCAGAAGGCTGGTTTTGTCGCTATGAACCAACAGCAGTCGTTTACCACTACCACCGAGGCGATCTGGATAGCTTGAAACATCAAATGTATCACTATATGCGCGGACATATCGCAGCGCTTTTTGTGCAGTTTGAACGTTACAAACACTGGGGTAACTTGCGTCGGGTTTTCATCGCTTTACCTAGATATTATGTCAAGCGATCGATCGTGGGAGTGTTAACAGGATTTAGAGGAGTCAATAGAACCTTTTTTTCAGAAGTCCTCGGCTGTTTTGCCGGAGTCAAATTTTACCTGCAAAATCAGGGAAATAAAAACCATTAATTTTCAAGCAACAGGAGAAGAAGAGAATGACAACCGTTGAACAGCAAAAGACCGAAGTCAAGAAAGAAAACTTAGGTTATTTTTTATCCCGTAACCCTTTTCCTCACGCCTTAACGCAAGGATTTTTTTACCGGGAAAAGATGCGGGCAATTTACCGAATTGCCCCTGACCTGCCCTTGAAAGAAGTATTAGAAATAGGCGGCGGCCAAGGCGGATTGACGGCTTTACTCTATCCGCAAGCGCAGATTACTAATATTGACCTCGATCCTAAGTATGCAAATGCCCCTTGTAATCAACAGGAAAAAGTTCGCTTTATCTGCGGTGATGCGACGAATTTACCCTTTGACAATGAATCTTTTGATGTAGTAACGATGTTCGACGTGATCGAGCACGTTCCTGACGATCGAAAAGCTATCTCAGAAGCACTGCGAGTGCTCAAACCTAAAGGATTTTTATTAATTAGCACTCCTAACGAAAATTGGCGTTTTCCTTACTATGAATTTATGAAACCGCTTTGCCCACCTGAAGCGG
Organism: Kamptonema sp. PCC 6506; assembly: GCF_000180455.1. Taxonomy (NCBI): domain Bacteria; kingdom Bacillati; phylum Cyanobacteriota; class Cyanophyceae; order Oscillatoriales; family Microcoleaceae; genus Kamptonema; species Kamptonema sp. PCC 6506. The sequence continues at coordinate 67,337 of NZ_CACA01000336.1, read as the reverse complement.
AGGTGATGGCAGAATGGGGCCATGTCCGGCGGGGATATACCTTGGATGACTTGACAGCATTAGTAGGTTCGCCTTGCCAGAAATATGCGACTTTTATTAATCCCTTAACGGTGCTTTGTCATGATGTTGCTTTCTCTCGTTTATCTCCTCTGAAGCGCCAATTGTTGTGTACAGCTCTCAGTCCTCTAACATGGACGAGTTATTGGCTGCACAAACCAAAATCACTGGGGACAGAAACTGCTTATGTTTGGCAAAAATAGGGAGACAAATCAGGTTTAATTAACCGTCTATTCCTGATAGTTTGATTTCCATTTATAGCGCCAGAAAAATTAGGTAGAGAGAATTTTTCTGGCTGGGATTTATCAAACCTTGCTAGTGTTGCGAGTCAGATTTGCGGAACCTGCGCTCAAGAGCGATCGCACAAAAATTGCCGCAGTTGCACCCCGATCGCCTCCAGAGAAAAATGAGTTTCCACCCGGATGCGCGCCCGCTTACCCAATTCTCGCCCCCAAGCTCGATCGTCCAAAACCCGACCGATCGCCTCTGCCAAAGCGGTTGCATCCTCGCGAGGCACAACGAGCCCCCCATCAGCTTCGCCCCCTTCAAAAATGTCCGGCACTCCCGGTGCATCTGCCGCCACCACCGGCAACCCGCAAGCCATCGCCTCCAGTGGTGCAACAGGAAAACCCTCATGCCGCGAAGCCAGAGTATAAACGTCAGCCGCCGAGAGGTACTGTCGCATCAAAGCGCGATCGCGCACATATTCATTCACCCAAATAATGCCCGGAAGCTGCATCTGAGCAAGCCGTTGGCTCAATTCTTCCGCATCGCTGCCAGTCCCCACCAACAACAGCCGCAAATCTCGGCCCGGGCGATCGCTACATACCCGTTGCCAAGCTGCCAGTAAAATATCTAGCCCCTTGCGGCGGATATCAATCCGCCCGTGACAGGCGACAATTTCAGCCTCACTGGGAAAACCCAGCAATTGTCGAGCTTCAGTGCGATCCATTGGCTGCCACAGTTCCAAATCCAGGGGATTAAAAATGCGGGCAATCTTGGCAGCAGGCACGCCATAGCGAGTCTGCACGCGCTCTACCTCGGTTTGGGAAGCAATAATTAAACCCGCGCTTGCTTTCAGCGCGATCGGACGCGACAAGCCTTCCCAAGGACTAACCTGAAAATCGCCCCCCTGAAACGTGGCAAAAACAGGCAGCCCCATCTGCCATCCCAACCAACTGCAAGCGTCGAAGCGGGGGTACTCGTATTCTTGACAGAGAATTGCTTGACAGTTTTCCCGTCGCAGTTCCTGCGACAGCAACCCCAACGGTGTAGCCAGGTAAGGAGCCACGCTTTTCACTCCCGTCAACACCAGGCGGCGAATGCCTCGAACCTCTCCAAACATATCCTGAACCGTCCACCCTTGAGGGTTGACCATCTGGCGGCGGGCAGCTTGGTAGAGCTGAGGTGCTGGCAGGGCGCAGATTGTTGCTCCTGTGTCTTTGTGGGTGTAGTACACAGGTTCCTTGACGCTGCCCAAAATACAGAATAGGACTGTCCGCACCCCTGCCTGGCGCAGCGCCTCAATGTAGCCAAACATCCAGCCGCCCGTTATTTCGTTACAGAAAGCTTCAAAGGAAATCCCAATCGTATCTAAAAAATCTTCGATTAAATCGCCCCAATGCAGAAGGGCGATCGTTGGTTCTACTGAGCTATTATCAAACTTCATTTACTTTTTTATCAACTATCCTTATATAATATCTAGTAAACTAGATCCTACAGCTACAAAAATGTTATGGACTTAGTAGCCGTTTAACCATAGACTTAACTTTGAAGAGCAATAGTTGTAGCTTTTTTTAGAAAAAGTATGTAAAAGCTTAACAGTCACTTGACATAACAAAAGTAGCAAGTTATAAAAAAATTAGGACTTTAACAGAGTGGAATAGTCGAATCCAAACAACAATTTTTAGGTGTTTAATTTGTGAAATTATTACATCATCTATCAATTTTGTGTAATTTTATATCATTGAAGTTTGAAAATTAAATACGCAAATATTCGCCATTTTGCCAATAAATAGAACAAATGAATTTTATTTGTTTTCTGGTTTTTTTGGTGTTTTATTCTTAGGACAATACTTCTATGTTTATTTTTTCCAGAGATCGCAACGCCCAGCTATTCGTATGGGGTATGTGGTTAGTAATGGTAATCGCTGCTTTTATGTGTTTAGTGAACTATGGGAGAAATATTCCCATAGCAGAAGATTGGTTCTTGGTTAAGCCCTTGACAGGAAATGAACCCCACCTACTTAGTTGGTTATGGCAGCAGAATAATGAACATCGCATCCCTTTACCACGCCTAATTTTGTTAACTTTGCTCAAGTTTACTAACGGCGATTTTCGTTCAGGGATGGTACTTAATGTCTTGACAGTTGCTTTTGTGGCTGCCGCTGCCATTCAAGTCGCTCGATCTTTACGAGGGGGGAAAACCAGCTATGCAGATGCTTTTTTTCCGATCGCTTTATTAAATCTCAGCAATTGGCCTAATCTGTTTTGGAGTTGGCAGTTTACCCAAGTCTTGCCTACTGCCCTCACCTATATTATAGTCTTTATCTTGGTGCTTCAACCCACTCTGACATTGCCTTTAGCAGTAGTAATTGCTGGAGTAAGTTTAGTTGCACTTCCCTTTTGTGGAGCGAATGGGTTGTTATTAGTCCCGGTGTTTGCACCTTGGTTCATCTATCGTGGATTTGTCAACGGGTACGCTACCGATTCCCAAGATAAACAGCGACGAACGAGTATGATTTCAATTAGCTTGGCAGTAATTGCCTTGTGTTTAATAGGTGTATATTTTATTGGCTATCAACGTCCCACTTGGAATCCTCCCAGTCCCGGTTTAGGAGCGACACTCCAAACAGTTGCTAAATTTTTAGCTTACAGTTTCGGAGCCGTTTCTGCTTATTCGTGGAGTTTTTTTATATCGATCGCTTTTGGAATTTTTATTCCTACTTTCGTAATAGTCATTTTAGGTATTATCCGCCATCAAGGTTTTGAGAGACAGCGAGCTTTGATGATGCTGTTATTATGTGGTGTTTTTGGTTTTTACTCCTTAGCAGTAGGTCATGGTAGAGCTGGACTGGTTCCCTCTCAAGGATTCCCCATTCGATACGTAATGTTTGCAGTTCCCATGCTGTAGCCTATAAATTCTCCCTAATTGTGCTGGAAAGCATTTCCTTAATGACTTCAACTAAAACATCATTATCCTCTGTTAAGTCTACGACACGCAAAAGCCCGGAGGCAACTAAATTTTTGGCTTGTTCTCCTAACTCTTGACTACTGATTTCGGGTGACAATCTGCTCTCTAACCCCTCCTCCCTCGCTTCCGCGCGAATTGCCTTGGCCAATTCATCGGCCGTCCGCCCAGTACCAGCAATCACCAGCACTGGTCGTCCCGCTCTCACGCTTTCCTCAGCATCCCGCCAGGTAACTTTCCCGCCGTTAATGAGCACCGTAACTGATGGTTCTCCATCGGCTAACAGGGTTGCTAAATCAGCCATCCAAGGGCATTCTTCTCCCCATGATGCGCCGGGAATTAGCACGAAATGAGTGTGATGCGGCTCTAACGCTGTCCCTTTAGTTGGGGGGAGATGGGGGTAAGGGATGGCTACTTTTCCAGAGGGAGCCACGCCGATGAGGGGGAATGTTGTCCCTGTTGCAGCACGGGATTGGCCCATCAACTGCATGATACCGGTATCGGTGCCACCGTCCACAACAGCCGCGCCCAAGGACTGAGCTAGGGGAGCGAGGACTTTGACAAATAACAAATTCAGGCGGGTCATATCCTCTGGGGTGATGCCACTGGCTCCACCTACTAGCACTAATATGGGGCGCGGGCCTTTAAGTCCAATTTGACTGAGAGCAATGGACAAATCAGTTGAACGGTTGACTGGAATGGCTTCTGTCATTAGTTCAATGACATCTGCTTTTTGCCCGTTCCCAAAGTCCAGCGTGAAAGGCTGTTCTTTTCCCGTTGGAGGGTGTGTTTCAATTCCCGTTAGGAATTCAGACATTTTTGTAGTGAAGGGATAGATTTATTACGCTTAATAGGGATTTATAACTATTTGAAACTAAATGCTTTTTATCAGCAGATCGTATATTTGGTTAATTTAACCAAATGAATCTGTTTTTTGTCAAGAAAGTTTGATGGCTAATCTTTAATCTCGTAGTGGAGAGCGGGGATTAAATACTGCGTCAAGGTAAAAGCGTCTACTCCTAACTCTGTGCGCTCAATGGCTGCAAGTATTCCGGCTTGTGCGTGCCACCAAACTGCGGTTTCTACTAATGATTCTACAGGCTCATTCTTAGCTGCGGCTTGGGCCCAAAGTCCTGCTAGCAAACCTGTGAGTACGTCCCCGCTACCGCCTCTAGCGAGGGCGGGAGTGCTTTGGGGATTAATTAGGGTAGAGAGGTTGCCGATCGCATCTTTCCAAGAGATGCAAACTCTAGCTCCTTTCAATAATACTACAGCACCGCTGAGCTCAGCGGCTTGTTGAGTCACTGTCACGCGATCGCCCATTTTATCTGCTAAATCTGGAAATAAACGCTTAAATTCCCCTGGATGTGGCGAGAGCGCTGTTGGGGCTTTTCGTGTTGATAAGGTGGGAATTGTGCCGAATTGGGCAAGGATATTCAAACCGTCAGCGTCTAGGATTAGGGGGCGATCGCTTTCTAATATACTTTTTACTATAAGTGCGGGTTCTGATGTGAGGCCAGGGCCGACTGCGATCGCGTTGTAAGCACGGAAATCTAAGCCTACTGGCAACTCCCTAATTGCGCCGTCTGTCGTCTCTGGACAGCCTATAACTAGCGCTTCCGGCAATTGAGCGGCTACCAGCAGTTTAACGCTTTCTGGGACGGCAATGGAGAGCATTCCAACACCGCTGGCACGAGCTCCCAGAGCTGCCAAAATCGCTGCACCGCTGTAACGGCGGGAACCTGCGACTATGAGCAAATGGCCGTTTGTATATTTGTGAGAGTCAGGGTGGCGGGGGAGGGGCAGGTGCGCGATCGCAGATGCTTTCACAATCCGCTTCACCGCTGGAGATTCGCCGAGGACAGCAGTTATATCTGCGATCGGGATATCAAAATCAATTAATTCTGCTGTGCCAATATATTCTAAAGCTTGGTCTTGCAAAAATGCCAACTTCCACAAACCCAAACAAAAGGTATTAGTAGCACGGATAGCTGTTCCTAAAACCGCTCCCGTATCCGTGTGTAATCCCGATGGAAGATCGATGCTAAAAATTGGTATTTTCCAGCTATTAATTTCATCAATAGCAGCCGCAACTGGGTTGATTATTTCCCGTTCTAAGCCAAAGCCAAACAAGCCATCTATCAGCAAATCGCATTTTTTTAAACTTTCAATATTCTCAACATAGGGAATATTTAAAGAGCGAACATACTGAGCGTGAAAGCCTGTTAAATCTTTAAGCTTATCAAAAGGGCAATAGATTATTACCTGATAGCCTTGGAAGTGCAACTCGCGGGCGACAACCAAAGCATCGCCGCCATTATGTCCGGGGCCAACTAATATGCCAATAATCGGCAAAGAAGAATCATTAATATTTTTTACGCCTGCCTTCAAGAGTTCTTGAACCCGTCTAGTAATCCTTCCCGCCACTTTTTCCATCAAAGCTGCCACTGGCATTCCCGCAGCAAAAATGCGTCCTTCAATCTCCCGCATTTGGTTAGTGTTGACAACAAATTGTTCGATATTATTTGCCATTGTTTATAAAAAAATTCCGATTTGCTAACCGTTAACCGTTAACCGCTAACCGTTATAAGTATAAAATTTAAAACTATATTCCGCCTTGACATCTACCTAAAGGATGAATATTATTTATCTAGGAGCCAAAAAAACAAAATGCTCCAGAAAATCCACTCGATCTCCGGCTTACCCCGATCGGGTTCTTTACTCGCAGCCTTACTCAAACAAAATCCTCGCTTTCACGCGACTATGACTGGCATCGAGAAGTTTAATTGAGCGAATTTTGGTAGCAATGAACCATGAGTATCTATTTCCACTGTTGGTTTCCCGCGTACAAACACGGGAACTACTTCTGACTATTCTTGCTGCCTACTGCCACCAATTAATTACTACACAAAATACACAAATTAACAAGGTTATTACCCATGCACAAGCAAATTATCTTCGTTGACGCTTCAGTACAAGATTATCAAAGCCTAATTCAAGGTATCGATGCCACTCAAATTTTTATTTTAAATGAAAATATTAGCGGCATCGAACAAATCACTAATGTCTTAGCTAACCAAAAAGACACAGCAGCAATTCACATCTTTTCTCACGGCAGCCCGGGCAGTTTAAAACTCGGTGCAGACACCCTCAATGACAAAGAGATAAAAACTTTCAACTCTCAGATCGAACAGTGGGGAAATGCCTTAACAGAAAATGGCGACATCCTATTATATGGATGCGATGTAGCCGCAGGAGAAAGTGGAATCAAATTTGTTAAAGAACTCAGCGAATTAACAAAAGCTGATGTAGCAGCATCGAACAATACTACAGGCAATGCAGAATTAGGAGGAGACTGGAACTTAGAAGTAGAAACAGGAACGATAGAAACATCAATACCGTTTAATTCCGAAGGCCTCAAAACCTACAACTACATCCTACCAGCCACAGCCAACCCAGATAACAAAGCCGTTACAGTTAACTCGCCTCAAACTACCATCGACGTGCTGGCCAACGACACGGGCAGCAGTCGCGTCTCAGTGCAAAGCATCACCACTGCACCCACTAACGGCACCGCCATCATCAACGACTGGATATATGCGGGTGGCAGTTTCACCACAGTCAACGGCACAGCACGCAACCGTATCGCCCGGATGAATACCGACGGCAGCCTGGATACTGCTTTCAACCCCAGTACCGGGATGAATAACATTGTCTATGCGATCGCCCTAGACAGCAGTGGCAAACCTGTGGTAGGTGGCGAGTTCACTACAGTCAACGGCACAGCTCGCAACCGGATCGCCAGAATGAACTCCGACGGCAGCCTGGATACTGCTTTCAACCCCAGTACTGGGATTAATAGCAACGTCAGAGCGATCGCCCTAGACAGCAGTAGCAAACCTGTGGTAGGTGGCGATTTCACTACAGTCAACGGCACAGGGCGCAACCGGATCGCCCGGATGAATGCCGATGGCAGCTTGGATACAAGTTTCAACCCTGGTACTGGGATGAATAGCGTCGTCTTCGCGATCGCCCTAGACAGCAGTGGCAAACCCGTAGTCGGCGGCTTGTTCACCACAGTCAACGGCACAGCACGCAACCGTATCGCCAGAATGAACGCCGATGGCAGCCTGGATACTACTTTCAACCCTGGTACCGGGATAACTAACATCGTCTATGCGATCGCCCTAGACAGTAGTGGCAAACCCTTAGTCGGTGGCACTTTCGGCACAGTCAACGGCACAGCACGCAACCGTATCGCCAGAATGAACGCCGATGGCAGCCTGGATACTACTTTCAACCCTGGTACCGGGATGGGTAACAACCTCTTTGCGATCGCCCTAGACAGCAGTGGCAAACCCGTAGTCGGTGGCCAATTCACCACAGTCAACGGCACAACCCGCAACCGTATTGCCCGGATGAATACCGACGGCAGCCTGGATACCACCTTCAACCCTGGTACCGGGATGAATAACGACATCTTTGCGATCGCCCTAGACAGCAGTGGCAAACCCGTAGTCGGTGGCCAATTCACCACAGTCAACGGCACAACCCGCAACCGTATTGCCCGAATGAATACCGACGGCAGCTTGGATACCACCTTCAACCCCAGTACCGGGATGAATAACTCCGTCTTTGCGCTAGCTGTTGACCCTAAACGCAACATCCTCTACACCCCCAACGCCAACTTCAACGGTGTAGACACCTTCCAATACACCGCCACCGACGGTGTTGCCTCCGCCGCCACCACCGTCACCGTCTTAGTCAACAACTCCCCCACCCTCGATAACAGTGGCACACCCACCCTCAACGCCCAAAACCAAAACGACAGCGCCAGTACAGGCACACTCATCTCCACCATCATCACCAACCTCGGCGGCACAAAAATCGCCGATCCCAACACCAGCGCCTCTCAAGGCATCGCCATCACCAACCTAGACACCACAAACGGCACTTGGCAATACACCACTGATGGCACAACCTGGAATAACGCCCCAGCCGTTTCCGCCACCAACGCCTTACTCTTAGCCAGTGATGCCAACACCAAAATCCGATTTGTACCCAACACAGGTTACAACGGCACTGTCACCAACGCCATCACCTTCGCCGCCTGGGATCAAATAGTTGGCACAAACGGCAGTACAGCAGACTACACCACCGACCAAACCACAAATACCACATCCAGCGTCTTCAGCAGCGCCACCGAAACCGCCGACATCACCATTAACCCATTCCCCACCATCACCAGCGTCAGCGCCAGCACCGCAGACGGCACGTATGGCATCGGCACAAACATCGACATCACCGTTCAATTCTCACAAATAGTCAACGTTACAGGCACACCGCAACTGAGTTTAGCAGGTACAACCAACAGTGCCAATTATCTCTCAGGAACAGGCAGTAACACCTTAACATTCCGCTACACAGTAGCAGCAGGAGATGTTAGTTCCGACTTAGATTACTTATCAACAACCGCCCTATCCTTAAACAGCGGCACGATTAAAAATGCTGCCACTGCTGATGCCATCTTAACATTGCCAACACCCGGAGCCGCCAATTCATTAGGTGCAAATAAAGCCTTAGTAATAGATGGAATTGTTCCCACAGTCACCATCAATCAAGCAACAGGACAAACCGATCCTACAGCAACTTCACCTATCAACTTTACCGTCACCTTTAGCGAACCAGTCACAGGTTTCGATGCCACTGATATTGACTTGAGTGCGAGTACAGCAACGGGAACATTAACACCCACAATTACAGGCAGCGGCCCCGTTTACACCGTCGCCATTAACGGTCAGACAGGTAATGGAAATGTCATTGCCAGCATCAAAGCTAACAGCGTTACCGACGCAGCCGGAAATAACAATACCGCTAGTACCAGCACAGACAACACCGTTGTTTATAACAACACCTTCCCCACAGTTACATCGATTAACCGCCTCGCTACATCTCCCACTGCTGCGGCTACCGCCACCTACGAAATTAAATTCTCAGAAGATGTAACAGGCGTTGACGTTTCTGACTTTACTTTAGTACCAACTATTGTAACTGGTGCAACGATTGGCACTTTAACAACAATTGATGCTAAAACTTACCAACTGCAAGTTAACACAGGTACGGGCAGCGGTTCAATTGGATTAAATTTAGTTGATGATGACAGCATCAAAAATAGCTTAGGAGTAGCATTAGGCGGTGCAAATGCTGGCAATGGCAACTTAACGGGACAAGTTTATGACATTGACAAAAAACCGCCAACTGCTAGTTTAAATGCTGTTGCTGATATTACGACAGTCGGAGGTACAACTCAAAGTTTGACTGTTACTTTTAACGATACTAATGCTGTCGATGTTTCAAGTTTGGACAGTTCAGATGTTTTGATAAATTGGTCAGGTGGTGACATTCCTGCACAATTTGTCAGTGTAGATACTAATAGTAATGGTACGCCTCGGACAGCGACTTATTCATTTACTCCTCCAGGCGGAAGTTGGGATGATACTGATAATGGAACTTACACTGTTAAGTTGCAAGCAAGTCAGGTTAAAGATAGTCTAGGCAATCTTGCTGTTGCTGCTAGTTTAGGAACTTTTAACGTTAATGTTGCGGTGCCGGTTCCCACACCAACGCCAACACCAATTCCAACACCAACGCCAACACCAATTCCGACTGCAACGCCGACACCAATTCCAACACCAACGCCGACACCAATTCCAACACCAACGCCGACACCAATTCCAACACCAACGCCAACACCAACTCCAACACCAACGCCGACACCAATTCCGGCTGCAACTCCAACACCAATTCCGACTGCAACACCAACACCAACACCAATTCCGACTGCAACACCAACACCAACACCAATTCCAACTGCAACTCCAACACCAACACCAATTCCGACTGCAACTCCAACGCCAATAACTAATAACATCCCCAATGATGACTGCATCTGCGAAAAAATTGTCTATCCCAACTTAAACCAACCCAACGAAGTTGAAAACACTATCATCGGTATACCCGACGAAATTCAGATAGGTACTCCCAGCAATGACAAATTTCTCGGTAGTAACTCTGGCAATATATTCGATGCCAAATCTGGGGATGACAACCTATATGGTGGCGACAGCAAAGACATCTTTAACGGCAACCAAGGCAACGACTTTATCACCGGAGGTAACAGCGATGACATCCTCTATGGAGACGAAGACAACGATATTATACTGGGGGAATTGGGCAACGATTTAATCTTTGGAGGTAAAGGTTCAGACTCTCTCAATGGCCGCGAAGCTAATGACATAATTTTCGGAAATAAAGATGATGATTTCATTGATGGTGGCAAAGAAAATGACGTTTTATATGGAGGTCAAGGTAACGATACAATTCTGGGGAGTGAAGGGAATGATAACCTGTTTGGACAGCTAGATTCTGATACTATCTGTGGTGGTGTAGGTGATGACTTAATTAGTGGTAACGAACAAGACGATATTCTCGGAGGATGTGAAGGCAATGATACCATTTATGGAGGTGAAGATAACGATACTATCACTGGTGGTAAAGGTAACGATATCCTTCATGGAGACTTAGGAAATGATAGCTTGACTGGCGGTAGTGGTAACGATATCTTTGCCTTAAAAGCTGGTCATGGATTTGATACTATTAGTGATTTTACTGTGGGTCAAGACTCGATTGGATTAAGTGGAGTTTTGAGCTTTGGTCAGTTAGAAATGATTCAGAATACTCAGGGAACAATTGTTAAAAATCTGTTGACTGGGGAGCAGTTAGCTGTTATAATTGGGGTGAGTAAAGATGCGATAATATCTGCTAATTTTCTGCTGATTTAATTAGGTTACGTTTACGCGATCGCTTTCAGATAAAGAGAAAGCGATCGCGTTTTAGAAGCTGACAATTTGCTATTACTGTCCGAAATAAATTCGGGCAGTTTTAATACCTGAATCTCGCAGGTAGCTTTCCCAACGCTGTGCTATTTGCTGGTCAGTAAATGGCCCCACTTTGACGTGCGGCTCGCCTCCTATATCTGTAGCAACAACGATATCTCCTGACACTCCCAAGCGCAAAATTTCCTGTCTAATTTGCTGTAAATCTCCTCTATTTCCTGAGACTACGACGAAATAGGAATTAGCATTACTTTGGCCTAAGTTTTGAGCGGGTGGGATATAAGGTTGAGTCGGAAGAACATAAGGCTGAGTCGGAGGGAGATAAGGTTGATTTGGGGTAAAAAGTGGTTGATTGGGTATAGCATTACCAAATTCTTGACCGCTACGAACAATAGTAGCTGGAATCCCTCGCGATGCTAATGTTTCTACGCGACGTTCTGCATTAATTTGGTCGCCAAAACTTCCGGCTTGAATTACTTGGACTCCGCTATATTGTCGTACAAAAGCTGTTGATTCTACTCCCCGCACTTGGGATAAGCTTGCACTATTACTATCGACAACAACTTGATAGAGTCCAGTACCCGTTGTCAGGTTACTCTGTGGCAAAGAATTGGGTGGATTTGGGGGGATAAAATTAGGCTGTTGAGTTGGGGGAAAAGAAGGCGTAACTGGGTAATAACTTGGTTGTTGAAATGGTATTAACTCGCTAAATTCTTGACCGTCTTTAAAGTTAGTAATTTGGGCTTCAATGCCTACAGAGCGTAGTTGTAATACGCGCAGTTGAGCTGAGCTTTCATCAAAAAAGCTACCAGCTACAATTACTCGACGCTCTTTGTATAGTAATACTGTTGCTCCTGGCTCTACTTGCTGGACGAATTGTAGCAAGAGGGGGCTATCGCCGTTGACGTAAACTGCGTAGCGACCGGCTTGAATTGCGCTATCTGGGAAAGGTGGAGGATTATACTGTTGTAAAGGGGGATATGGTTGGTAGTTTTGAGCGAGTAATGGGTAATGGGTAGTTGATAATGGGTAGTTGGTAATTGGTAATTGGTAATGGGTAATGGGTAATTGGTAATTCTCCCCTGCTCCCCCGCTCCCACGCTCCCCTGCTCCTCTGCCTCCCCTAGCCCCTAGCAGTTGGTAATTAAAGCATTGTGCAATAACTATGTCGTCATTGCGAGCGAAGCGAAGCAATCTCAGGGCCTTGAGATTGCTTCGCTTCGCTCGCAATGACACCCAATATAAAAGTTTTTAATTGGGTACATACTGCCCTTAATTAGCCGTTAACAGTTAACTGTTAACTGTTAACCACTAACAATTTTAACCGCTGAAGAATTCAAATTGTATTCTGAATCTTCTTGCAACGACCAAGCTTGACCATCGAGAGCCATTTGCTCAATTAAACTCGCTAGGCGCAGAGCTTTAAGAGCCTGTTCTCCCCCGACAGAAGGCTGATTGCCACCACGCACGCAGTTGACAAAATGTTCCAATTCTGCATGAAGTGGTTCAATATTGCTGGTGTAAACCTTCTCAATTAACCCATCCTGACGGTAAAGTACCTGACCGTAATCAGTCACATAATTAGCCGTCGTTTGTCGGTGAATCAAGATTTCATTATTGAGAAAATCAGCCTCCGTCAGAGAATTTTTGCAGTGAGCTACAATCGAACGCAACTTGCGGTGCGTCACCTTGCTTGCAGTCAGGGTAGCCACAATCCCATTCGCAAAGTTCAAAGTAGCTGTTACGTAATCTAAATAGCCGGAGTCAGAAGCACGGCTACCGCTAGCAGTGAGATTAGCCACTGGTGCGGCCGCCAATTCCAGTAACAAGTCAATGTCATGGATCATTAAATCCAAAACCACCGATACATCGTTGGCCCGCTGAGAATACGGACTCATGCGATGAGCTTCTAAAGCCAGTAGCTCTTCAGTTTTCAGCACTTTGCCGAGTTCCTGAAAGGCTGGATTAAAGCGTTCGATGTGGCCAACCTGCAAAATACTGTGCGACTGTGCAGCAGCATTTACCAGAGATTCAGCCTCCGAGATACTCGCAGCTATCGGTTTTTCAATTAATACGTGAATTCCCGCTTGGAGACAAGTCATCCCCACAGCGTGGTGCAAGCGAGTAGGGACAGCGACGCAAACTGCATCTACGTGGTTTAGCAGATCCCGATAGTCCTCAAAAAAGCGAACTCGGTATTTGCTAGCTACATCTATCCCTCGCTCCACATTAATATCTGAAACACCCACGAGTTCGACATCTTTTAACAAGCTCAAAACTCGTGTGTGGTGTTGGCCCATATTGCCAACCCCAATTACCCCAATGCGAAGGGGTTCGGGTTGACCTCGCTGGGCAAAAACGTTGTATCCCACTGACATCCTATCTAGCACTCCTGGATTCTCCTCCACCACAGGAATCAAGCTGATTGGCATCCCTCAGCCACTCAAAGCCATCCAGATACTACCACAGTCACTCTATATGTGAAGAATTTCTAAGCTGAGTACCATTTCCAAATTGCGGACGGGTAATTTTACTTTCTCCCAATTTAAACGGAATTCTGCAATTTCCCCTATCTCTAGAGACAGACTTGAGTGGCCCAGAGGGAGAGAGGGATGTGGGGAAAGCAGACAAGAGCGAGAAATGGCGGAATTTCGGACTTTTTGAGATCAAAACTCAAAACTCCCCATCCCCCCTCCTTGCATAGTCGGTCAGGGTAGTATTATAGAAAGCTGGTATCAAGCAATCTAAGTTTGACTTGTGAGTGTAGGCTGTGGGTGAGGGTGAAAAAATTGCTGAAATCGATGAAAGGCTTTGTTCAAAAGGCCGGGAGAACTGGCATTAGGTTTCCCGGTTCCTCCCCGTTAGGAACAAAACTTAATTTGCTGCTGACTTTGGTGCGGCGAGATTTGGAGGCTCAATACAAAGGGTCGATTCTGGGTAACTTGTGGCCTCTGCTAAATCAGTTATCGCAACTGCTAATTTATACCTATGTTTTTTCAATTGTTCTGAAGGTGAAACTGAACCTGCAAGGATTCCCGGCTAATAGCAATATTACTTTCGGGGTTTGGCTGTTCGCAGGTTTGCTACCTTGGACTGCTTTCACCAGCGGTTTGACAAAAGCTGCTGTATCAGTGATGGGACAGCCTAATCTAGTGAAAAAAGTTGTGTTTCCCTTGGGATTATTGCCACTGGTGCCGATTTTGTCGGCGTTTATTGAGAGTTCTTTGGGTTTGATTGCGTTGATTACGATTGTAGCGGTGTCGTCTCAGAAGCTAGACGCGACTTTGTGGTTGCTGCCGCTGATTTGGCTACCGCAGTTGTTGCTGACGGCGGGTTTGGGGTATTTGGCTGCGGGATTAACGGTGTTTTTGCGCGATATTCCCCAGAGCTTAGGTGTTATCCTGAATCTTTGGTTCTATTTAACCCCTATTGTTTATCCTGCGACTGTGATTCCTGAACAGTGGCGAGTTTGGATATTGTGGCTAAATCCTTTGGCTGCGATCGCAGAAGTTTATCGCGATATCATACTTTTGGGTGAAGTGAAGCACTGGGCCGAGTGGGGAGGAGCCTCCGCAATCTCCCTAGCTGTATTTTACGGAGGCATTTTGGTGTATCGGCGATTGCGTCCTGCCTTTGCTGATGTATTGTAGGGGTGTTTTGAGTGAGTGAGTGTTGATCTCGGCATGACGGAAACTGTAATTTCACTAAAAAATGTGTCCAAATGTTTTAAGCGGTACAAACATCCAGTAGACCGCTTAAAAGAAATGATTTTTCCTGGGACGAAGCTAGCTGACGAATTTTGGGCCTTGCGAGACATTAATATCCAAATTCCCAAGGGGCAAACTTTAGGTATTGTTGGGCGTAATGGTTCTGGGAAAAGTACGCTGTTACAAATTATTGTCGGTACGCTCACGCCAACTACAGGGGAAGTAGAAGTCAAAGGCAGAATTTCAGCTTTATTAGAGTTGGGAAGTGGGTTTAATCCTGAATTTACTGGACGACAAAATGTATTTTTCAATGCTCAATTGCTAGGTTTTAATCAAAAAGAAACTGAAAATAAATTCGATCAAATAGCGGCTTTTGCTGATATCGGCGATTTTATCGATCAGCCAGTCAAAACTTACTCTAGTGGGATGTTTGTTAGGTTAGCTTTTGCTGTTGCCACTAGCGTAGATCCCGATATTCTCGTAGTTGATGAAGCTCTTTCTGTAGGTGATGAAGCCTTTCAGCGTAAATGTTTTGCTCGCCTCCAAATCATTCAAGAAAGAGGAGGTACTATTCTTTTTGTCTCTCATGCAGCTTCTTCTGTTACTCAACTTTGCAAGTCGGCAATTTTAATGGATCATGGGGAATTGCTACTGACTCATACTCCGAAGTTAGTAATTTCTAAATATCAGAAAATGATTTATGCAGAGCCAGACAAAGCTGAAGAATTGAAAGCTGAAATCCGGGAATTGAATAAATTAGTTAAGCAAGAAGCAGAAAATCATCATCACTCTAGTTTAGAGACAAAAAATGGAGAAATTAAGCAAGAGACAGTAACTCCCAGACCTATAGAATATTATGAATTTTACGATCCGGGAATGATCCCGGCTGAGACGGTAAGGTATCCCTCTCGTGGTGCAGAAATCATCAATCCTTGCATCACTACACTGAAGGGGAAAGTAATTAATCACTTGATTGGTCGTCAAGAGTATATTTATACTTACTCAGTGATTTTCTTTAAATCCACTTCCAAAGTCCGCTTTGGAATGTTGATTAAAACAATTAGCGGTTTTGAGTTGGCTGGTTCTTCCTTAAATGCTGCATCTCAATCAGTGCAATATGTTGAAGCAGGTACAACAGTTACAGTAAATTTTCGCTTTAAATGCTTGTTAAATCCAGGAGTTTACTTCCTCAATGCTGGCGTGGTAGGAATGGTAGATGACGATCTGACTTATCTAGATCGCTGTGTTGATGTTGCTATGTTTAGAGTGCAGCCTTGTGCAGAGTCTCAGAGTAATGGGATTGTTGACTTAGTAATCGAGCCGTGCTTAACTGTTGTGAATACTGATTTCATTAATCAAGAACAGGAAAGCGAGGTTGTTTAATAATAGTATGCAAGTTACTGTCAAAATGAATATACATTCGCCAGAAAGCTCCGCTGTCAAAGTATTTATTCAAAATCAAGCTAAGTTTCCCGAAGATTTCAAACCCAACATCTGCGAAGATGATGAAATGTATTTATATAGCCTGAGCAACTTAGATAACGACCGCGATCGGGCTGTTGTTCGTTACTATGCTATTGGTCGCCGGATTTTAGATTCAGTTAAACAAGTTGTTGAATGGCATTTCGATAAATTTGAGAATGTATCATCTTTCCTTGATTTTGCCTGCGGTTACGGTCGTTTTACTCGTTTTTTAATCCAAGAATTGCCCCCAAAACAGATTTGGGTTTCCGATATCTACGCCAATGCGGTTAAGTTCCAAAAAGAATATTTTGGTGTCAATGGTATTGTCTCAACTACAAATCCCGGAGATTATGCAGTTGAGCAGAAGTTTGATTGTATTTTGGCTTGTTCTTTCTTCAGTCATATGCCGGAAAAAACTTTTGTAAATTGGATGCAAAATTTATATGATTTACTATTACCTCAAGGTCTAATTATGTTCAGCGTACTGGACATGGAACTTTTACCTGCTCATGTGGAAGTACCAGATTCAGGAATTGTTTTTAGTCCCTTGAGTGAAAGTCGATCTTTAGATAAAGAAGAATATGGAACTACCTATGTAACTGAGGAATATATCACTAAAATTATCGATCGGGTTAGCGATGGCAAAGCAGTTGTTCATCGCATCCCAAAAGGAATTAGTAGATATCAAGACTTGTATTTAGTAAGTAATGAAAAAGTCAAAGATTTTTCAAGTTTGAACTTTAAACATCACCCGGAAGGTTATCTGGAAGTTGCATATAGAACTCGTAGTGGTACAATTAACCTAGAAGGTTGGGCCGCAGACTTTAATGATGAGGGTAGCATCGAAGAAGTACAAGTGCTTGTCAATGGTCAGCTTGTACAAAGATGCAGACCATTTGATGAACGGGAAGATGTGGCTGAATATTTTAAAACTCAGAGAGCATTGTCTTCAGGTTGGTCTTGTTATTTAGGTAAAGACAAGGTTTTACCGCAGGATATAGTGACGATCAAAGCCATCAATAATTGCGGTCTGGAATGGATAATAGAAAATTGTACTCTAGAATCGCTTCTGAAACTGAAGGAATCGGCAGCTAAGACTCTCTCGACTGAAGCTAAACTGGAACAAACTCAAAGTCAGCTATTATTTACCCAGAAAAAACTGGAGCAAACTGAAACTGAGCTATCTGCGGCGATGAGACAATTAGAGCAAACACAAGCTCAGCTATTGTCTACTCACAAAAAATTAGGGCAAACTGAAAATAAGCTAGCCTCAGTTGAGGTACAATTAGAGCAAACTCAGATTCAGCTAGCCTGTACTCAAGGAGAAAAAGAGCGATCGCAATCTAGAATTATGGCAATGGAGAGTAGTAAATTTTGGAAGTTGAGAGCGGAATGGTTTCGAGTTAAGCGGGCGATGGGGTTAGCTGGAGAAAATGAATGAGGAGGATAGCTTTAGGAATCCCTAAAGAGAATAGAATTTATGAATGTAACTGAGACTAAATCATCTGTTTTTATCATTGCCGGAATGCACCGCTCCGGTACATCTTTAACAGCTTCTCTCCTTCAGAAAGTAGGGGTAAATATTGGCGAAAACTTGGTGGGCCCTGCCTACGGTAATGTTAAGGGACATTTTGAAAATGTTGACTTTGTGGAGTTTCACAAGGCTGTTTTGTGCTCCCAAGGTATAGATGATTTGGGGTCTACCTTACAAACGGAGATTACAGTTACAGATGAATATGTAGAACAAGCTCAAAATATTATCCGCAAAAGTAAAGGCTATTCCCTCTGGGGATGGAAAGATCCCCGCACAACTCTTTTCTTGAATTTTTGGCTGAATTTACTGCCTGATGCCAATGTTATATTTGTTTATCGTTCTCCTTGGGAAGTTGTAGATTCTTTGTACCGCAGGGCCACGGATGATAGCTTGTTAAATAGCCCGGAAATTGCTGTTAAAATGTGGATTCACTATAACAGAAAAGTATTAGCATTTCATCAGCAATACCCGGAACGTTGCTTTTTAGCTCATGTTTATGCAATTGGCAATAAAGCTAATGATTTTGTAGAAACAATTAATAGCAAATTTCATGTTGATTTACCCGCACCGCCACCAGATAATTTTGAAAAATCTTTATTAGTAAATGAAATTTTACAAACTCATAGACCTAGTTTGATTAATAAATATTTTCCAGAGGCTTTAGAACTTTACAGTAAACTTGAGGAGAAAGCCTTAAATCTTGGTAGCGGAATAGCTGTAAGTGATGCTGAATTTATTAAGCAATCTTCCTCCCAGTCTTGGGTTTTTCAAGACTGGCTAGAAATTCGCCAACTCGAAAAACAAAAGAAAATTCTTAAATCTGAGCTTAAACAATGGCAAGAACAATTTAGTGAAGCTCAAGGAAAAGTCAGAGAATTAGAAAATGAATTAGGTTCGACTCAGGTAAAATTGGCAGGTACTGAGGCGCAATTTCAAGAAGCTTTGGCGAAGGTTTTGGGATTAGAAACTGAATTAGGTTCGACTCAGGTAAAACTGGCGGGTACTGAGGCGCAATTTCAAGAAGCTTTAGCCAAAGTTTTGGGATTAGAAAATGAATTAGGTGCGACTCAGGTAAAGCTAGCGGGTACGGAAGCGCAATTTCAAGAAGCTTTAGCCAAAGTTTTGGGATTAGAAACTGAATTAGGTTCGACTCAGGTAAAGCTAGCAGGTACGGAAGCGCAATTTCA
The DNA here is from genome assembly GCF_000180455.1 of Kamptonema sp. PCC 6506. NCBI lineage: Bacteria > Bacillati > Cyanobacteriota > Cyanophyceae > Oscillatoriales > Microcoleaceae > Kamptonema > Kamptonema sp. PCC 6506. The sequence goes on along the minus strand of NZ_CACA01000336.1, from coordinate 48,303 downwards.
AGAAGCTTTAGCAAAAGTTTTGAGATTAGAAACTGAATTAGGTTCGACTCAGGGAGTAGCTGAGGCAAAGGAAGCGCAATTACAAGAAATTGCCGCTCAATTTGCAGAACTAGAAACCGAACTAGGTTCTACTAAAGTAGAATTTAAAGAAATTATGGCGCAAATAGACCGTTCACGCTTAGAGGCTGAAGAATTTCGCGCCGAAATTGCCGCAATTAAGTCTTCTAAATTATGGAAAATCAGGGAAAAATGGTTCGACTTAAAGCGTCGCCTGCGGGACTTATCGCCTCGATTTTTCTTAACTCTAGATGCACCTGCTAGCTGGAATATTGACGGTGGCAACTTAGAAATTGCTGGCTGGTTATTCCATAATAGGATGAGCATTAAAGCAGTACGAGCTAGAATTGGAGAACAGAGTTTCGAGGGAGTTTATGGAATTGGCAGAGGCGATGTAGGTCAATCTTATCCCCATATTCCTAGTGCGGTAAAATCGGGTTTTAGGATTGAAGTTAAACCACTGGCAGGCAGGCAAACGCTACTATTAGAGGCGCAAGATAGCCCAGGAAAATGGCATTTAGTTACATCTTATTCTCTCTCAGTTTCTACAATTCAAGCAGCTTTTGATTCACCAGTAGAGCAGCAGCAACGCCAAGGACAAATTTTGTTTGCAGGTTGGTGTTGTCATCCAGAGCAAAAAATTACTAATTTGACTTTGTACTGTGGAGATATTGCTGTTGATTGTGCTTATGGTTTGCGAAGAAAAGATGTTAACGAGGCTTTTCCTGATTGGGTTGGCAGTTATGAAAGTGGGTTTGAGGCGTTAGTTAATCTACCGCCGGGAGAATGGCCAATTGCTCTACAAGCTCAGCTAGAAAATGGAGAAGTATTATCATTTCACTCGCCTAAAATATTGACTGTAGCGCGTTATAATGTCTGGCAGCGAGGGGCAGATAAATTACAGGAAGTCTCCCGATTTGCAGGGGCAATCAGCAAGCGAATGGGAGAGAGGAAACAGCGCCTGGGAAGAATTCTCCCTATGCCTTGGGAAATAGCAAAGGTGGCGCGTCAGGTAGTAACGATTTATCGACAACAAAAACAATTAAGTTCGTCAGGCGATTTACAATTGCCTGGTGGTTTTGTGGTACCGCAGCCAATAGATACTTATGATGCTTGGCTGGATGTAAATCAGTGGAACGAACGCGCTCGCGAATATCTGATCTCTCGTTTAGAATTGTGTCAGGAGAAACTACCAAAAATTTCTGTGGTGATGCCAGTTTATAATCCACCTATAGAATTTTTGGAGATGGCGATTACCAGCGTTACGAAACAAGTTTATCAGGATTGGGAACTCTGCATCGCTGATGATTGTAGCACAGATGCAACTGTTGCTGAAACATTAAAGAAATTGGCCCAAAAAGATAGCCGGATTCGCCTAGCTTTTCGTACTAAAAACGGTAATATTAGCGCCGCTACCAATAGCGCTGCCGAACTTGCTACAGGCGATTTTATCTTATTTCTTGATAACGATGACGAGCTTACTCCTGACGCATTAGGGGAAGTTGCTTTATATCTAGCAGCACATCCAGAAACAGATTTCCTCTACTCAGACGATGACAAAATCGACACTGAAGGTCATCGATTTTGCCCGCAATTCAAACCTGACTGGTCGCCGGAATTGCTACTTTCCTATATGTATCTCGGTCATTTGTGCGTCGTAAGAAGCCAAATCTTTGAGAAAATTGGCGGCTTGCGTCTGGGGTTTGAAGGGTCACAAGATTACGATTTTGCGTTGAGAGCTACAGAAGTTTCTCGTCAAGTTGGGCATCTACCCTTAGTATTATATCACTGGCGAACAGCGCCAGGTTCTACAGCAATATCAGGAGCCGCTAAACCGGCTAGTTTTGGTGCCGGTCAAAAAGCAATTCAAGAAGCTTTAGAACGGCGAAAAATTGCGGGTAGTGTATATCAACCAGACTGGGCAAGTAAAGAAAATTTGGGCATATTCTCCCAGCATTTTCCTGACAATGGGCCTGCTGTGACGATTATTATCCCTACGAAAAATCAGTTAATGTTGCTCAAAGGTTGTCTGGATTCTCTCAAAAAGACAACTTATCAAAATTATCAAGTAGTCGCGATCGATAATGAAAGCGACGATCCGAAGACGCTGGAATATTTAAATCAAATTCATCATCAAGTTTTGCGGATTAAAAATGAAGGCGGTAAATTTAGTTTTGCTGCTATTAATAACCGTGCTGTAGAAAAAGTTGAGAGCGAATATATCCTATTTTTGAATAACGATACTGAGGTAATTAATCCACGCTGGCTAAGTCAAATGGTGGGATATGCTCAGGTTTCTGGAGTGGGTGCAGTTGGTGCGAGACTCTTGTATCCTGATAGTAGGATTCAGCACGCTGGGATAATTCACGGATTGCATCATGGTTTGGCTGGTCATGCTTTTAAGTTAATGTCTAGCGACAATCGGGGTTATCTTTCCCTAGCAATGGTAACGCGAAATTACTCGGCCGTGACAGCAGCCTGTATGCTAACACCACGCAATTTGTTCTTAGAATTAGGTGGTTTTGATGAGCAAAACTTTGCCGTTGCTTACAACGATGTTGACTATGGATATCGTTTGTTAGAACAGGGTTATCGCTCAGTTTACTGTCCTGATGCTGAACTTCTGCACCGCGAAGGTACTTCTAGGGGTTTTAACGATAACCCGCAGGAAGTTGCAGCCTATCGACGCAAGTATGCGCGGAAAGTAGATGATTTTTATAGCCCTCATTTATCTTTAGATGATGAGTATTTTCGCATTCAACCCCGCCGATTCTTTTTGAAGGAAGAAGGAAGAAGGAAGAAGGAAGAAGGAAGAAATGCACTTACATTTCGACCAAAATTGTTGATGTGCAGCAATTCTTTAGATTTCACTGGTGCGCCGCTACATCAATATGAAATAGCTGTGGAATTGTTCTCTAAAGGAATAGTTGAACCTGTTATATTTTGCACTACAGATGGGCCCTTACGGGAGGTTTACGAACAGCAGGGTATGAAAGTAATTGTGCGCGATAACCCGCTGGAACATATCTATCAGCGCGATGCTTACGATCGCGCGATCCGAATATTTACAAAAGAGGTTGATAGCTACAATGTTGATGTCATTTATGTCAATACTTTAGAAAACTTTTTCATGGTAGATGTTGCCCGCGAACTAGGTATTTCTTCGGTGTGGAACGTCCATGAAAGCGACCCTTGGCAAACTTATTTTGACAGATTTGGGCCGGAAATCGCTGCTAGAGCACTTGAATGTTTTCGATTTCCTTATCAAGTAATTTTTGTGGCTGATGCGACGCGGGATAGATATTGGCAACTCAATAGCCACCACAATTTCCGAGTGATTCACAATGGGTTAGATTTGAGTAGGTTAGATCGGTCGGGAAATTCAGATTTAGCGAGGAAAAGTCTGGGTGTTGAACCAGGTGAGGTGATGATGTTGCTGTTGGGTACTGTGTGCGATCGCAAAGGTCAGCAAGACTTGGTGAAAGCGCTTTCATATTTACCTGAAAAATGGCATAATCGCATTAGATGTTTTATTGTCGGCAATCGCCCCAGTCTTTACAGCAATAAGTTAACTGGAATGGTCAGTGAATTGCCAGAAGAATTGCGACAACGGGTAAGTTTAGTCTCCGAAACTCCAGAGACAGCAAAGTATTATCAAGCAGCCGACATTTTTGTTTGCACATCTCGCGTAGAAAGTTTTCCCAGAGTGATTTTAGAAGCGATGGCTTACGATTTGCCGATCGTGACAACGCCAGTATTTGGGATCAGAGAACAAGTTAGACCTGGCATCAATGGTTTATTTTATACTCCCGATCGACCGGAAGAACTGGCTGCATCTCTGTTATCTTTGTTGGAAGATGAATCACTGCGGCATCGTCTTGCTGAGAATGCGAAATATGTTCTAGAATCATTGAATACTTTTGAGGAGATGACTCAAGATTATGGTCAGATTTTTTGTGAAGCCTACCTCAATCGCAAAAAATTTAACTGAGGAATTCAAACTACATTTAAACTAAATAAACACAGCTAAAAATTCTATGGTTAAGTCAATAAAACGGTTAATTAAAAAGATTCTCAAACGACTTTTATTGATACCAGACAAGAAAGATTTAACCATATTCGATTGGCTGCAAAAATATGGTTTATCTCAAGCGAGAAATTACTGGGAAACAACTCCTAGGGCTGGGGTGGCTAGCCAATGGGTATCGAATCCTATTATTGAAGAGTCTATTAACAAGCGGATGTCTGGGGGAGAGACGCAAAAATATTGGCTAGCTTGGTTAATTGAAGATTTTTTTGCCTGCCAAAAATTTGATAGATTATTATCAATTGGATGCGGTATTGGTAATCATGAGGTAATTATAGCTAAATTAGGTTTAGCTAAACATATTGATGCCTTCGACTTCTCGGATGCTTCTTTAGAAATTGCCAGAAAAAATGCAGATTTGGCAGGAGTTAGTATTAACTTTTATCAAGATGATTTCAATAATTTTCAGATCGCTGAAGACCTTAAATATGACGTTGTATTTTGTTCTGGTTCCCTGCATCATGTGAAAGAAATCGAACGATTTATGTCAATTGTTCATCAATCTTTAAAACCAGAGGGCTACTTAATTGTCAATGAATATGTAGGAGACTGCTATAATATCTACAGTCAGCATCAAGTAGATTTGATCAATCGGTTATATAATTGCTTTCCCGATGAACTTAAATCGGGCAAAATGGAAACATTTATTAACCCAACACTTAAGCAGGTATTTGAAGCCGATCCTTCTGAGGCAGTGCGCTCAAAACTGATACTTCCCCTACTTGCCGAATACTTTGAGATGGAAGTTTTTAACCCCCTTGGAGGAGCAATATTACACCCAATGTACCCGTTATTAGATCACAGTCAATTTTTACCGGGAGATGCAAAAGGGGAAGCAATTATTAGGCTACTTCTAGAATTTGAAAATATTTTAATGGAGTTACCGGGAGGACTACAAACTGATTTTTGTTTGAGCATTTTGCGCCCCAAAGATATATGATTAACATAATTAGCAATTAAGCAACATTTTTGTAACGCCGCCCTCTGGGCAGTATCCTAACCGCCCAGAGGGCGACGTTACATTAGAAAATACGGGAACTTATTACCAACTTAAACATCAACATCATTGACATCGGCAAGTTAAAAACATGAAAATTGATTATGAGGGAGCCTGGGACAGTTACGCCCAGCAATGGCAAAAAAATAACCCCGAATTGGGTCATATTGGGGATGAATGGATTGGCAAAGCAGCCGGGGCTGCGAATTCATTGGCAGAGTATGAAACGCTGATAGAAGAGCGATTTATTGCACCTTATATTAAAAAAGAGCATACAGTTTTAGAAATTGGGATCGGCGGTGGACGGACGGGGGCAATGTTGCTAAAATATTGCGATCGCGCGATCTGTGCCGATATTTCCAGTGAAATGTTACAAGCTGCGCGATCGCGCTTAGGTGACGAACGAGTAAGTTATGTTAAACTCGACGGTTTAACATTGGGAGGCATTAATCCTAACTCCGCAGATGTGTGCTTTTGCTACGATACAATGGTGCATATAGAACCGAGAGATATTTTTAACTACCTGACTCAGATTCCTAAAGTTTTGCGGGGAGATGCCCTCTGTGTATTTCACCACAGTAATATTTTCACTGAATTAGGCTGGGAAAAATTCTTGAGTGACTGGCCTCTAAACTTAATGGGGCACCGAGATGGAACTGCTTTCTCAATTATGACTGATACGATTATGGAAAAATTTCTCACACATTTGAACTACAAAATCCTTTTAAAAGATGCTTCCTCCGTCCCGCGAGATTGCGTCTGGGTTTGTCAAGCCCCAAGCTATTAATAACTCACTACAATTATCACCTTTCTACCCTTTTCCTTTTTCCTTCTTCCTTCAACAATGCGAGCATTATTTCTTCACCCCAACTTTCCCGCGCAATACCGCCACATCATCACCGCTTTAGGTGCCGATCCTAAAAATCAGATTGTTTTCGGAACTAAAAATGAACGTCAAGAATGGAATATTCCAGGCGTTCGTAAAGCAGTATTTACGCCTAGTCGCGAACCCCATCCCCAGACTCACCACTATGTCCGCCCTTTAGAAAGTGGGGTGATTTACGGGCAAGCTGTGTTTAGAATGGCGGAACAATTAAAGGCAGAAGGTTTTGTTCCTGATGTGATTTGCGGTCATTCTGGATGGGGGCCAACACTATTTGTTAAAGAAGCTTTTCCTAATACTCCGCTTTTGTGTTATTTTGAGTGGTTTTATCACTCTATAGGTTCCGACGCAGATTTCGATCCCGCTGAACCTTTAACAGTTGATGACATGGCCCGAATTAGGGTAAAAAATGCGCCAATTTTAATAGATTTATACTCCTGTGATTGGGGGCTATCCCCTACTTATTGGCAGCGATCGCAATTTCCTCCTGAATTTCAGCGCAAGCTTTCTGTACTCCATGATGGAGTGGATACTGAGTATTTTAAACCCAATCCTGGAGCCAAACTTGTTTTGCCGAATTTGGATTTATCGGGAGTGGATGAAATCGTCACTTATGTATCGCGAGGAATGGAACCTTATCGAGGTTTTCCCGAATTTATTGAATCCATTGCCTATTTACAAGAACGCCGTCCGAATTGCCATGTTGTAGTTGTCGCATCAGAAAGAGTTTGCTACGGCAAATCTTTACCTAATGGTGAGAATTACAAAGATTATATGCTCAATAAAGTGCCGCTGGATTTATCGCGAGTTCACTTTGTGGGTACTCTTCCTTATGGTTTATATTTGAGAGTAATTCAAGCCTCGGATGCTCACGTTTATTTAACTAGACCTTTTGTATTATCTTGGTCGATGATTGAGTCTATGTCAACGGGATGTTTAGTAATTGGTTCGGATACTTCACCTGTTAGAGAAGTTATCCGGGATGGGGAAAATGGTTTGTTAGTAGATTTCTTCTCACCTAAGCATATTGCGGATCGGATTAGTGAGGTTTTGGATCATCCTACTCGCATGGCTGAATTGCGAGTAAAAGCGCGTCAAACTGCTTTAGAAAAGTATAATTTGGCGAAGGTGTTGCCCCAACACTTGGAATTAATTAGTCAGGTGGCAAATCGTTATACGCCACCGACTATTGGGATGGAACCGGAGCGAGAATTGGCCGCAATGTCTACAATTAGGATGTAGGTTTATATTGAACATTACTAATTACTTAAAAAACCTTGATGGGAATTTCGATCGCAAACTCCGTTCCCTGTCCCGGTTCACTGTTGTAGGATATCTTACCACCATGCTTTTTAGTAATAATTTGATAACTGATTGAGAGTCCGAGTCCGCTGCCTTTGCCGATGGGTTTAGTAGTAAAAAATGGTTCAAAAAGTTTGGAACCTAAATTTTGGTCAATCCCTAAACCATTATCAATAATATAGATAGCAACTGCTCGATCAGATAATAGTTGAGTGCGAATTGTAATCCTACTGGGATTCGCATTTATTTCAGCAACACTAAGCTGTCGAGCGCGTTCTTCCAAAACATCAATGGCATTACTAAGAATGTTCATAAACACCTGATTTAACTCACTAGGATAGCATTCCACCACAGGTAACTCTCCGTATTCCTTAATTACCTGAATACTGGGACGATGGGAATGAGCTCTGAGGCGATGCTGTAGGAGCATCAGCGTATTATCAATACCATCTTGTATGTTAACAAACTTGAGTTCCGCTTCGTCGAGACGCGAGAAATTACGCAGCGACAGAATGATCTGGCGAATGCGTTCGCTTCCTTGCTTAAGAGAATTAATCAACTTGGGAAAATCCTCTTGCAAATAACTCATCTCTACCTTTTCTATCCATTCTTGGATTTTTGGGTGAGGCTGAGGATAGCATTCTTGATATAATTCGACAAAGTTTATTAGAGTCCTCATGTATTCTTCCGCAGGGATCAGATTAGCGTGAATAAAATTCACAGGATTATTAATTTCGTGCGCTATCCCCGCCACTAATTGACCAAGGGAAGACATCTTTTCATTCTGTACCATCTGTACCTGGGCTTTTTTCAGTTGCTCCAAAGCTTCAGAGAGTTCTAGGGTCTGTTTTTCGAGTTGCTTCTGGGAGTCACGCACCTGCAACTGTATCCGTATACGTACCAGTGTCTCTTCGTACTCTATGGGTTTGGTAATGTAATCTACCGCTCCCATACTGAGTCCTTTAACCTTGTTTACAGAGTCAGAAAGAGCTGTCATAAAAATGATAGGAATATCGCGGTTGGCGAGGTTTGATTTGATCTGTCGGCAAGTTTCAAAACCATCAATTTCCGGCATCATCACATCAAGCAGAATAATATCTGGCTGTAAGAATTCTAAGCATTCTAGTGCAGCTTTACCACTTTTTGCGATCGCCACCTGATAACCAACGCCACTCAGCAAATCAGCTAACAATTCAATATTTTCAGAGTTATCATCGACTACTAAAATGGTTTCATTCGGAAGTATACTTTTAGAATACACGACCAAGCTCCTGACATATATAGGACTTACGTATCACATATTCAATGATGAGTTTATCAAATTATCAAAAAAAAGGGAAGAAATTTTTATTCTTCCCTCTTCCTCGGCCCCTTTGCCTGTTCATTTTTACTTCATTTCATATCCAAACAAATTCGGATCGACTTCTCCCAAATTCAAATCAGCCAAACCATACTCAGCCCAGCGACGCTCAACCATAGCCGCCACATCAGCATCCGACTCCAGAGCTTCCCCCCATTCATGGTCAGTTTCTGGCGGCATCTTAGTAGTGGCATCAATCCCCATTCTTCCTCCTAAACCAATCTTTTCACTGGCAAAATCCAAAGTGTCAAAGGGCGTATTGGGTAGAATAAAAACATCGCGTGAAGGGTCAACTTTAGAACTAATTGCCCAGACTACTTGACGCGGATCGCGAATGTTGATACTTTTATCTACCACAATCACAAACTTAGTGTAAGTAAACTGCGGTAAAGCACTCCAAAAAGCCAAGGCTGCACGCCGCGCTTGACCTGGATAAGCTTTATCAATGGAAATAATCGCCGCTTTATAACTCAGCGCTTCCATTGGCAAGAAAAAGTCTACAATTTCTGACACTTGCTGCCGTAAAATTGGAGTATAAATCCGATTAAGCGCGATCGCCATCATCGCCTCTTCCTTCGGCGGCCGACCGCTAAAAGTAGTCAAATAAATAGGATCTTTCCTATGAGTCATGCAGTGGAACCGAATCAGTGGCGAATCCTCCACCCCGCCGTAATATCCCATGTGATCCCCAAAGGGGCCATCGGGTAAAACTTCCCCTGGTGTAATCGTTCCTTCTAACACAAATTCCGAGTCAGCAGGTACTTCTAAATCCAGCGTTTTACACTTTGCCAACTGCACCCCAGAACCACCATAAAGTCCGGCAAATAACCATTCCGATAAATCAACCGGGATCGGTGTAGCAGCGGCCATAATAATCAGGGGATCGACACCAAGCGCGATCGCAATTTCTAACTTTTTCCCAGCCTGCGCCGCCTTCCGCAAATGTCGCGCCCCACCGCGTACAGATAGCCAATGAACTGTCATCGTATTAGGCGACTGCAACTGCAACCGATACACCCCCACATTCGGCGTACCCGTCTCGCAATCCTTCGTAATTACTAAACCCAGGGTGATAATTTTCCCAGCATCGCCTGAATAAGGGCGAATCATCGGAATTTTATTCAAATCCAGCCCATTACCCTCAATTATAACCTGTTGACAAGCTGGGAAAAAATCGCGCCCCGGTTTAGCTTTGATCACGTCAAAAAGTATCTTCCCAAACTCTATTGCTTGGGAAATTTTCTTAGGGGGCTTAGGCTGTTGCAGCATCCCCAATTTTTTGCCCAATTCCTCCAATTCCGCAGGCTTTGACATATTCATTGCCCAGCAAACCCGTTCCTCTGTCCCCAACAGGTTAATCGCCACCGGAAAAGCCGATCCTTTGACATTCTCAAACAGCAACCCAGGGCCGCCCTGTTGCAGCATCCGGTTAGAAATCTCTGCGATCTCCAAATCGGGGTCAACCAAAGCCTGAATCCGCCGCAATTGCCCTCTTTCTTCCAAGATTTTTAGGAATCCCCGTAAGTCTCTTGCCATAATAGTTTAAGAAATGTAAAGTGCTTCTTACTATTATGGGAGTGGATGGGTATGAGTGGGAGTGCGATCGCGAAACGCCGCGCCGAAGGCATCGCGACTTTACCCGATCTCAAACCTGACCGCTAGCTAGCTAAATTTAACCATAAATTATCTATGTGCTTACCAATATTTAACCAAACTTAGCTTATTTTTATGATAAATTAGCAAAAATAAACCTGGTTTTAACAAAAATAAATTACCCATCAATCGTAAAATAATTAAGTATAGCCTTGACCCTACGGTACAAAGGCAAGGTTTAAATGAAAACCGCTAAATCGTCTCTTCAAAAACTTAAGCCTAGCCTTTGGCAACGAAATCTAACCTCAGTTACTTGGGGAGAGTATTTTTTACAAACAATTTTGGGAATACTTGCCTGCATTCCCTTCTTCATTACTACTGCTATTATTGCGATCTTAATTTATGAAACAGCAATTTTCTTTCATCAAGTACCCCTAACTAGATTCTTGACAGATACCGAGTGGACTCCTCTATTTCCTAACAAAACTTTCGGTATTATGGTACTTGCGAGTGGCACTCTTCTCACCACTGCGATCGCAATGACTTTTGCCATGCCCATAGGCTTACTAGCCGCCATTTACCTCAGTGAATATGCTCCCCAAACAGTCCGCTATATTCTCAAACCTAGTTTAGAAACTCTAGCAGGAATACCCACCGTAGTTTACGGCTATTTTGCTCTGCTATTTGTTACCCCTCTCCTGCAAAAAATCATTCCCAACCTCGCCGGCTTTAGTCCATTAAGCGCAGGTTTAGTCACAGGTGTGATGATTGTACCCATAATATCTTCTCTCAGTGAAGATGCAATTAATAGCGTACCAAACAAATTTCGCGAAGGAGCCTATGCTTTAGGTCTTACCAAACGAGAAGTAATCACAAAAATAGTTTTGCCAATAGCATTTCCCGGAATCATCGCCTCCTTTACCTTAGCAGCATCTCGCTCTTTAGGAGAAACTCTCATCGCCTCCATTGCAGCAGGACAAACCCCACAATTTACTCTCAATCCTTTAGAGCCAGTATCAACAATGACGGCATTTATTATCCAGCTTAGTTTGGGTGATGTACCTTTTAATTCCTTAGAATTTCATATCATTTTTACCGTAGGTATGGTAATATTTTTGCTAACTTTAACCCTCAACATTCTCAGTTATTGGCTAGTTCGCAACTACAGAAATCAACTCTCGGAAGTTGTAGTTCCCAGTGAAATAGCTGAAGTTCAGATCGTTATTAATAGTAGCTCAAACACAACTGGGTTTGATAGCCAAAAAAAATGTATTAAACCTGAAACTTTCCTCCCATATTTTTATCAGCGCAACTTATTAGACCAGATTTTCAAAACTATAACAATCGCAGCTACACTGGTCGGTATCCTCGTACTATTTTTATTATTTTTTGATATAGGTATAGATGGTTTTTTCCGCCTTGACTGGGAATTTATTACTACATTTTCCTCTAGAAAACCCGAAGATTCTGGTATTTATGCAGCGTTGATTGGAACCTTTTGGCTACTAGGATTAACCGCCATTTTTGCTACTCCAATTGGAGTAGGAGCAGCAATTTATTTAGAGGAATATATACCCGACAATATCTTTAGTCAATTTCTGGAAATTAACATTGCTAACTTAGCTGCAATGCCATCTATAATTTATGGCCTATTAGGTTTAGGAGTATTCGTTCATGCCTTGGGATTTTTCACAGGCGAGTCTAGCATATTGTCTGCTTCCCTAACTTTATCCGTGATTATTTTGCCTCTATTAATTATTGCCACTCGCTCAGCACTGCGTACAGTTCCTTACAGCTTGCGTGAGGCTGGCTACGCTACAGGAATGACGCGATGGCAAGTATTATTCTATATAGTTTTACCATCTTCCCTACCAGGTATTTTAACAGGAACCTTATTATCTCTTTCCGGTGCAATTGGCGAAACAGCACCGCTTCTTGCTATAGGAGCATCAGCTTTTATTACTTTTACTCCCCCTTTATCTTTAGAAGGGCTGCGAAGTCCTTTTACTTCACTTCCTGTTCAAATTTTCAACTGGGTTTCTCGGCCTCAAGCTGATTTTCAAGAAAATGCGGCAGCAGCAATTATTGTGCTAATAGGAATACTATTTTTAATGAATTTTGCTGCTATAATTTTACGTGAAAATAATCGCGAAAAATGAGGTAATTGGTAATTGGTAATAGCTAATAGCTAATGGCTAATGGCTAATGGCTAATAGCTAATTACCCATCTCCCCTGCTCCCCTGCTCCCCCTCTCTTCCTCTTTCCCTAGTCCCTAGTCCCTAGCCCCTAGTCCCTAACTATATATGCAACCAGATTTTGAATCGCCCACAACCCAGGAAGTTATTCTCCGAGCCGAAGCACTCTCCGTATCCTACAATGGATCGTTAGCTTTACAAGGGATAAACATTGACATTTATAAAAATCAAATTACTGGATTTATTGGGCCTTCTGGATGCGGAAAAAGCACATTGCTCCGGTGTTTTAATCGCATCAACGAGCTAGTGAAAGGCGCAAAAGTAACTGGAAAAATAAGCTTTTACGAACAAGATATAAAAGATTTCAATCCAGTTGAAATTCGCCGCCGCATCGGTATGGTCTTCCAAAAACCAAATCCTTTTCCCAAATCTATTTATGAAAATATTGCTTTGGGGCTTCGCATCAACGGTTATCAGGGAAATATTGATGAACTTGTAGAAAATTCTCTCCGCCAAGCAGCATTATGGGATGAAGTAAAAGATCGCCTGAATAAAAATGCTCTAACTTTATCAGGTGGCCAACAGCAGCGCCTCTGTATCGCGAGAGCATTAGCACTTCAACCAGAAGTTTTACTTATGGATGAACCATGTTCAGCTCTAGATCCCATTTCTACTTTGCGGATTGAAGATTTACTCCACAAACTGAAACAGCAATATACAATTGTCATCGTCACCCATAATTTACAGCAAGCATCTAGAGTCTCGGATTTAGTTGCTTTTTTTAACATCAAGATTCAAGAAACAAATCGAATTGGCGAACTTGTCGAGTATGCTTCAGCACCATCAATCTTTCTTAATCCCCAACATAAAACAACATTAGAATATGTTGGTACTTACAATCGGATTGATGGTTTGATGAATTGAATAAAATCAAAAATTGTTTGTAGCGCCGCCCTCTGGACGGTTGAATCACCGCCCAGAGGGGGGCGTTACCTTATCCAAATCTTCCCTCTACATATTCTTTTGTCTGTTTCTTGGAAGCACTATTAAAAATTGTCTTAGTGCGATCGAACTCGACGATTTCGCCCAAATACATGAAAGCTGTATAGTCAGAAATCCGTGCAGCTTGCTGCATATTGTGAGTCACAATCAGAATAGTTACTTTTTCCTTCAACTCGCTAATTAGCCCTTCAATACTAGCAGTAGCAATCGGGTCTAAGGCAGAAGTTGGCTCGTCAAATAAAATTATTTCAGGCTCCGTTGCCAAAGCGCGGGCAATACACAAACGCTGTTGTTGTCCCCCTGAAAGATTGAACGCTAAATCATTTAATCTGTCTTTGACTTCATCCCATAAAGCAGCTTCTCGTAGAGCTTTTTCCATCTTTTCATCCATTAAGCTACGCTGCGTTTGACCCCGCACCCGCAATCCATAAACTACATTTTCATAAATTGATTTAGGAAAAGGATTAGGCTTCTGAAATACCATACTTATCCGCATCCGTACTTCAATAGGATCTACCCGCAGACTAAGGATATTAATCTCATCTGAATCTAATAAAATTTCTCCTTCATAGCGATTCCCTGGGTAGAGGTCGTGCATCCGATTAAAACACCGCAAGAGGGTAGTTTTGCCGCAGCCTGATGGGCCAATTAACGCCGTTACCTGTCTGTCAGCAACTACTAGGTTGATGTTTTTAAGGGCCTGTAATGAACCGTAGTAAAAATTGAGGTTTCTTACTTCAGCTTTTGGCTGTATGCTGCTTGAGAAAGAGTGTACAGTTTCGATTTTTTCTACCATTTGATATTTTTACGGAAACGATAGCGTAGATAAATTGCTAAGGCATTCATAGCCAGTGTCATAGCCATTAAAACCAGCCCCGCCGCCGCAGCATTGATTTGAAATTCTGCTTGGGGGCGCGATACCCAATTAAACATCTGGATGGGCATGATTGTAAAGGGAGACATCAGCCATTTAAAGGAAAAGAAAGGAAACTCTGCTTGAAATGGAGAATCGGGTAAAAAGGCAATAAATGTCAAAGCCCCAATTGTAATTAAAGGTGCGGTTTCGCCAATTGCACGGGATAAACCCACAATTACTCCTGTCATAATACTACCAGCAGAATAGGGCAAAATATGATTCCAAATCATTTGCCACTTGCTAGCACCAACTGCATAGGCAGCTTCGCGGATACTGTTAGGAATTGCGCGGATAGCTTCGCGGGTGGTGACAATTACTACTGGCAAAATTAGCAGTGCTAAAGTCAATCCTGCGGTGAGAATACTCTGCCCCAAATTTAATTTGTAAACAAACAAACCTAGAGCTAAAAGTCCATAGACAATTGAGGGAACGCCAGCTAAGTTAGTAACATTAATTTCGATTAAATCAGCGATCCAATTTTTGCGAGCATATTCTTCTAGATAAATACCGGATGCTATACCCAAGGGAACTGCTGCTAAACCAGTTACGAACATTACTAGAGTCGATCCTACCCAAGCGGAAAGAATGCCAGCTTCCCCAGCGCGGCGGGAGGGAAATGATGTAAAGAATTGCCAGGAAAGACGCGGTACACCATCTATTGCTAAGTCAAGTGTCAAGGCTAATAGGGTAATGATTCCTACTAACATTGATAGTAAACCTACTATAGCAAATATGCTGTCCCATAGCTTAGCACGGCTAATAATTTGTCGAATTTCTTGTAGATTTTCTCTTGACATAAAAGGTCTGGCTAATGGCTAATGGCTGATGGCTAATGGCTAATGGCTAATGGCTAATGGCTGATTGCTGATTGTTAACAGTTAGTAAATTTCGCGGTAACGTTTGCTCAGGAAATGCCCGACTATATTAAATACTAAAGTCATCAACACTAGAGTTAGTCCTGCTACAAAAATGGTTTGATATTCAATGCTGGCGTGTGGCAAATCACCGAGACTTACTTGCACAATGTAAGCTGCTATTGTCGCTCCCGGTTCCATTGGATTCCAAGTGTAGTTCGGTTGCATACCAGCGGCGATGGCGGGTACCATTGTCAAGCCGATAGCACGAGAAATAGCTAAAATATAAGCAGATGAAATTCCAGAAAAGGCAGCCGGAAAAACTACCGAAGTTGCAGTATAAAACCGTGTTGCACCCATTGCATAAGCACCCTCTCTTAAATACAGGGGGACTGAACGCATTGCGTCTTCGCCGATGGAACTGATGAAGGGAATAATCATTACTCCTACCACCAATCCAGCGCTCAACATATTAAAACCAGGCAAGTCTGGCAGGACTTTCTGCAATAGCGGTGTGACGAATAAAAAAGCAAAGTATCCGTAAACTACTGTGGGAATTCCCGCCAATAATTCTAAGACTGGCTTAATAACTTCCCGCAAGCGATTTGATGCAAATTCACTCAGATAAATAGCGATAATTGTGCCTAATGGTATCGCTACAGCCATAGACACTCCTGTAATTACTAAAGTCCCTGAAACTAAGGGCAAAATCCCATAGTGAGGTTCAGAAAACAATGGTGTCCACTCTTTAGAAGTGAGAAATTCTATCAAGGAAACTTTTTGGAAAAAGCCTACAGACTCGGAAACTAAGATAATTAAAATAGCAACAGTGGTCGCTACCGAGGAGAATGCTGCTAGGAATAATAGAAAAGCGATCGCACCTTCTCGCACATCCCTAGTTGCTTTTAGGGACAGGGCGGTTTGTTTGGAAAATTTTAAGGATTTTTCAGTCATTGCAAATTAGTTATCTTTCAATTAGTAGTTGTTGGTTGTTAATTATTCTGGACTTACGCACCCAACCTCATAAACCGGGTTTTTTTACGAAAATACTTCGCCCGAACCCACAAATTTTATCAAAAACCCGGTTTCTGGGACGACCTCCGTAAGTCCTAATTATGGCAACTAACAACCAACCACTAACAACTAACCACTAACAATTAGCCATTTACTATCTTACTTCGCGCTTAAGTAGTTCTTCAATCGTCAAGCCGACAGCCTCTTCACCCCCAAAGATAGTGCCAACACGACGCTTGTTAAAATGACCCATAGCAGTTGTGTAAGCTACTGCTGGTAGGGCAACATACTTAACCTCGCGTGCCAGTTTTGCGCCATTTTTTAGGTAAAACTCGATAAATTGTTTGACTTCTGGTTTGTCTGCTGACTTAGCATTGACATAGATAAATAGAGGGCGCGAAAGCGGAGTATAAGTACCATTTTGTACTGCTTGATAAGAAGGCAAAACCGCCCCTTTGCCGCTGTTAATCGGCACTGCTTTTAGTTTGCCTTTGTTCTCTTCGTAATAAGCGAAACCGAAGTAGCCGATCGCGTTTTTGTCGCGAGTAACGCCCTGAACTAAAACATTATCATCTTCGCTGGCAGTATAATCGCCGCGACTAGACTTAGATTTGCCGACAATTGCTTCGGTAAAATAGTCGAAAGTTCCAGAAGCAGTACCAGGGCCAAAAAGTTTGAGAGGAGCATTAGGAAATCCTGAGCGTATTTGGCTCCAATTGTTGATTTTCCCCTGAGCTCCAGGTTCCCACATTTTCTTTAATTCGGCAACTGTCAGACTTTTTACCCAAGTGTTTTGGGGGTTGATAACTACCGTCAGAGCGTCGTAAGCAACTGGCAATTCCATGTACTTAATGCCTTTGCTAGCGCATTCCTGCATCTCTGCTTTTAAAATCGGCCGGGAGGCGTTGGAGATATCAGTTTCGCCGCGACAGAATTTTTTGAAGCCGCCGCCTGTACCTGAGACACCAACCGTTACCTGCACACCCCTGTTGGCTTTCTGGAATTCTTCGGCAACTGCTTCGGTAACAGGATAGACTGTACTGGAACCATCTATTTTAATTGTTCTTTGGCCTTGAGCTTGAATGGCCGGTACTGAGAACCCGACGGTTGCAGCTAACAATGCCAATGCACCCGCTACTGTCAAGCCTTTAAGCTGATTTTTTTTTGCGATCGCTGCCATGAGATGCGCTCCACAACCTTAAATTTGTTTACAACCGATCGAGTTAAAGAATACCTGTTGATAGTTAAAATCCGATAATATTAGATTATGAATAGGTTAAATTAATTTGATAGCTAGGGGAGGTAGGGTAGCTAAATCTTCCCCATCTTCCCCTACTCCCACTCCCAGTACCTAGTCCCTCCGTCAGTCTATGATGGATCGAAATACCATCCTTGCTTGTGGAGGGCCATGCAAGATAGCTCCAGCTTGCCAGTGACTCAAAAATCGGTCATTATCAGCGCCATCAGCCGCCATATCTGCGAAACTGTCGTTTCTATCCAGCAGCAGCATCCTGAATTGATAGCAGCAAAATACAGGAAAACTCTCTGGCATAGAGCCGAGAGTCAATCTACCTTGAAGGAAAAATTGACAGCAGGGTTCTCTCAGGCGGCTGACGCGCGATCGCTACTGGCGATCGCGAAAAAATACCTGCAAATTTTATTAGCACCGGAATTCGTTAATTCTCCTCAATTCAACCGATTATTTCTAGAAATTCACCAGCTTGTCTCTCCAACAACACAAGTTTTACCATCAAATAACTCAGCTTTTTTAAATCTGAATTCGTCAAATAATAACGGTTCCCAGCCTTCTCCAGGTATCGCCATCTTGCTATTAGATGCTGAAAACTTACAGATAGATATCGAAACCGAAAAATTATTAGAGGGAATTTGTATCTATCCTATCCAAATCAAAGTTGCCTTTGCTAATTGGCGCAGTATGGGTAAGAAAGATGCAGAATTTCACGAACGCGGCTATCAATTAATTCACGTTCCCCCAGGAAAAGATAGTGCTGACTTGAAAATGGCTACTGTAGGAGCTTCTATTTTCGTACACTATCCCACTGCTAAAGAAATTTTAGTCTGTTCCTCCGACCAGGCTCTAACACATCTCCGCAATACGCTGCAAGCTCACGGATTAACTGTTCATCAAGTCCGCAAGCAGGGAGACTACATCACAATTTTAAATAGCAAGACTGGAAAAACTCAGAAATATTCTCTGGTCAGTTCCCCGGAAATTCCACCTCTAGAAGAATTTATCTCTCAGTTAAAAGAGTTAATTAAAGCTGAACAAGAACGCACAGAAAATCAATGGGTTAAGCTTTCTCGCATCTCCGCTTTGTATCAAGAAAATTATAATTTAGCACTCAGTCAAGTCGCAGCAACTCATCTGCCAGGAACTAAGGTTAGGGATATTTTTCTAGATTATCCGACCGAGTTTGCTATTCACAAAACCTCAGATAGTTCTCAAACTTATCTAACTTTATTCGATGTCAATGAGATCGCTCAACCATTATCTATTAACAGTTCGCCAGTTAAGAAAGATATTGTTATTCCTCAGAGTTTAAATGAGATTAATTCTATTGAAGAGCTGGAGATAGCGATTGTCAATATAGTTGAAACTTTAACAGCGACATCAACTATTAATTATGTCTTTGTTTCCAATGTCGGCAGTGAGTTTCACCGAAAATATGCTAAACCTATTACTCAAATGATTAAAGAATTTAATCTGGGCAACAAGTTTCCTAAATTTTTGCAGTCCTGTTCTTCTCTGAAGCTAAAAAAGACAGCCAAAGGTTGGCAAGTTGGACTGGTTAAATCCTAATTTTTTGCCCCAAACAGTCAAGATAGGTATATACTTTATTTACATGACTGCGCGATCGCTCCCATGAAATGCCCCAAGTGTGATTCTACTTCATACCGCAAAAATGGTCGTCATAACGGTAGGCAGCGTTATCTGTGCAAAAGCTGCGGGAAGCAATTTCTAGAACCCGCTAGCGCTGCAAGCGGTGCAGTAGTAGAGGGAAGTGCGATGTCTGCGGCCCGCTTGGCCTACGCATCTACTTCTGACTTGGAATCATCTGCGATCGCGACCTTTGAAAAAACCCCAGAAAATGGTCAATTTTCCCCTAGCAACCAGATTCAGCTTGGTACTAGCATTTCCCCAGAATTACCACAGATATTGTCTGTAAAACAACCAATCGCCTCAACGCCTTCAATTGCTGAGCATCCCGGTTTAGCTATTTTGCTACTTGATGCCGAAAACCTAAAATTAGATGGGAAAGCGGAACAATTTTTAGGACGTTTATGCAGCTATCCACTACGAATAAAAATTGCTTTTGCTAACTGGAGAAATTCTGCTATTGGGAGTCAGGATAATGAACTACATAAACGTGGATATCAACTGGTTCATGTTCCTAGTGGTGCCAGTAATGCTGACGGCAAAATGATCTCTGTTGGCGCTTCTATTTTTCTACGTTATCCGACAGCTAAAGAGATATTTGTCTGTTCTGGTGATAGTTTGCTACTGCACTTGTGCAATGAGTTACAAAGCCAAGGACTGACACTTTATCGAGTCCTGCGAAAAGATGAAAATCTGGTTGTCGAAAACTACGCTACAGGTGAAAGTAAACACTATTCCCCAATTATTGGTGCAGAAATTCCCGATTTTGAAGGGTTAATGAGTCAATTACAAGAGTGGATCGATGGAGAACAATATTCTCTGAGTAAGCGCTTGACTGATTTAGATACGATTTCTAGTTTAGTTCAATCTCGTTGTCAGATTATTTTAAACGATCGGGGTGATAGTATTAAAAATAATAATGGTGGCAGCGCGAAGATTGAAGCTGTTATTCCTCAGATAGTGCCGATGCAGACTGCGGTTGTAAATAAGGCAAAACCGCCACAGAGTGAAAAGAAAAATGCAAAGGATCGCGATTTAAAAGCTGGTATTAATTCACCAGCAGAATTAGAGAAAATTTTGCTCGAACTGCTTAAGTTAATCGAAAGCAAAGCTAACGGACAAAAAATATTAGTTGCTACGCTTGGTGGATCTTTTTCCCAAGTTTACGGCAAGTCTGTTACTTCTCAGCTAAAAGAATTGGGTCTCAGCACCAAATTAACGACTTTTTTAAAGTCTTGCAGTGCTTTTAATGTGACTGATTCAGGTACGAAGAGTTTGGTGGCGATCGCGGAATCTTCGCAGACTAAACAGCAAAACGTAAACGATACAAATCTCAACGGAAATATTACTTCCAAAGCAGAATTAGAGAAAATTCTGCTCGAACTGCTTAAGTTAATGGAAAGTAAAGCTAACGGACAAAAAATATTAGTTGGGGAACTAGGTGGAGCTTTTTATCAAGCTTATGGCAAGTCTGTTACTTCTCTGGTAAAAGAATTGGGTTTCAGCAGCAAATTAACAACTTTTTTAAAGTCTTGTGCTGCTTTCAAGGTGACAGAATCAGGCGCGAAGAGTCTGGTAGCGATCGCCAAACCTTAAACTTTCACTTCGCCTACATTAGGTATACGATCGAAAAAGACGTAAAGAAATGTAAAGCGATATGCAGGAAAAAGTTGTGGTTGTGGTGGGTGCGACTGGTGGTATCGGTTCAGCAGTAGCGCACAAGCTGGCAAAATCTGGCGCTAGTTTAGCGATCGCCGCCAGAGACACCAGTAGGTTAGACGCGCTAGCTAACGAATTACCGACAGAGGTTTTATCTGTGCCTTGTGACATCACCGATCCGCAACAAGTCGAGGTATTAATGCAGAAAACACTTAGTCGCTTCGGTCAAATTGATGCCTTAGTCAATGTCGCAGGTGCAGGTATTCTCAAACAATGGAACAAGTTAGAACCCGCTGATTTAGATGCAATGCTTGACTTGAATTTAAAAGGTAGTTTCTATACTTCTCAAGCCGCTGCTAATGCAATTATATTTGCTCTTTCCGCTGACCCGCAAGCAGTGCCGATGGAGATTAATATTCAGCCGGAAAGTCACTTATTTTTCTAACCGCAGTGCCAGCAGAGTCGATCTTGTTGCTAGATCCGATAATTTAGCGATCGCGGCTCGTCGTCACAGCAGCAACAATCAAGAAAGCTACCCCCAAACCAATCGCTATCTCGTCACTCCAAGGCAAAAAAGACCACTTAACCCAGCGGGAAAAACTTTCAGCAATTCTGGCAAAAGCATATAAAGCTCTAGCTAGTAACTGAAAAATGCCGTAAGCTATAGCTGCAACCCCTGCTGCCCGGAGGAACGGGTTGTTAAATAAATTGCCCATGATGGTAATTTTCCAAAATCACTCTTTAGATAGTTGCACAAATTCACCCAATTAGTCAAGTAAATTTAACTTAACTTCATGGAGTTCGATCGCATTCACTTTTACGTTAAAGATGCACCCACCTTGCGCGATTTGTTTGTTAGCCAGCTAGGTTTTCAAGCAATAGCAAGTGCTGCTAATAACAACACTTCTACCGAAGTTGTCAGCAACGGTAGTATCTGTTTTATCTTATCTTCGCCTCTGACAGCAGCTAGCCCTGTCGCTACTTGGCTGAAACTGCATCCTCCCGGCGTTGTAGATATCGCTTTTCGAGTTGGTAATCTTGAATCTGTCATGGCACAAGCTACTACTCATGGCGCTAAAGTTTTGCAACCAATCCAGCAAAAACAAGACTATTTAAAGTTTGCTAAAATTACTGGTTGGGGAGATTTAACCCATACTTTAATAGAGCAAAAAACACCTTTAACAGTCGGTCAGCTTTTCACTATCTTAGAGCAATCTGAGTCTGCAAATGACCAGGCGCTCCCTTTCACAACTTTGGTTAATTACCGATCGCCAATTACCGATCGCCAATTACCAATTACCAATTACCAATTACCAATTACCGATCGCCAATTACCAATTACCAATTACCAATCACCAATTACCAATAGTAAAGCACTGTTTACCAGCATAGATCATGCAGTGCTGAACGTTGAAACTGGAGATTTAGAACTAGCAGTAAAGTGGTATCAAAATACTTTAGGTTTTCAGCCACAGCAAAACTTTGAAATTCAAACTAAAAAGTCAGCTTTACGCAGCAGAGTCATGATTCATTCTAGTGGTAGCGTGCAATTACCAATTAATGAACCAGCATCAGCTAATTCCCAAATTCAAGAATTTTTGGATGCCAATCGGGGGGCTGGAATTCAGCACATAGCTTTGCAAACTAATAATATTTTACAGGTGGTTACTGAATTGCGATCGCGTGGCTTACCTTTTTTACCAGTTCCATCAACCTATTACAGCGAATTGCGGCGGCAGTCGGAAAACTATCTTTCTAGTGCTGAATGGGAGGCAATAGAAGTGTGTCAAGTTTTAGTAGATTGGCAGAAAAACATTTCAGAAGCGATGTTACTGCAAATTTTTACTCAGCCAATATTTGAGCAACCGACTTTATTTTTTGAGTTAATTGAACGCCGAAAAGCGTGGGTTAAGGGTCAACAAATCCAGGCTCAAGGTTTTGGAGAAGGGAATTTTCAAGCTTTATTTGAAGCAATCGAACGAGAGCAAATTAAACGAGGAAGTCTGAGGAAAGAAGACATTTAAAAGCTAGTCGCAACGCGATCGCGCCCACCTGCTTTAGCACGGTACAGAGCTCTATCTGCCGCAGTAATTAATGCCTCAAAAGATGATTCATGGGTAGGTACAACAGTAGCTATTCCCATACTGAGAGTGACATATTTACTGACGTTAGATGCAGCGTGGGGAATTGCTCTAGCTTGCAAATCGCTCCGAATTATCTCTGCTACTTTCAACGCTCCTTTAGCATCAGTAAGTGGCAAAATCAAAGCTAATTCTTCTCCTCCGTAGCGAGCGGCTAAATCCCCACCACGCCGTGCATTTTGATAAAAGATTTTAGCCACTTCTTTTAAACATTCATCTCCGCCTTGGTGGCCGTAGCTATCGTTATAAAGCTTGAAAAAATCTATATCGCACAAAATCAAAGACAACGGCGATCTTTCTCTCGCCATCCGCCTCCATTCCCGCTCTAATGTTTCGTCAAAACAGCGGCGGTTTGCTAGTTGAGTTAGGCCGTCTATAGAGGCAATACGCTGCAATTCTCGGTTAGCAGCTTCTAACTCTTGCTTTGTTTTTTCTAGGGCGAAATTTTTAAGATTTAGCTCTTCGCTTTGCTGTTTCTCCTGTTCGTATAAAATGCGAATAGAAGCTTCCGCCGCGCGCAGTTCTTCTTCCGCTTGCTTGCGCTTAAAAAACTGCCCTAACTGGCAACCAGTAGCAGTCATCATTTCCAGCAATTCTCGATCCGGCGGTTGTTCTTCTACAGTAAAGAAAGTCATTACTGCCAGCACTTCGCCGTTAGTATGAATTGGGAAAGCAAACGCTGAGCGTAATCCCACTTGAGCGGCGAATTCTGAGCGCAGGAAGTTAGGATCTTTAACAACATCAGTAATCCATTGGGTGCAACCGCTTACCCAAACTATTCCTGGCAAACCCTTACCTGGATCTAAGGTAATTGCCTCGGAATTTTCCATGAAATTAGAAACCGGAAGCGATCGCTGCCACCAAACTCCTACCCTTTGCAAACACGGAGTCGCATCCAGAGGAGAATGTGGACGGAGACAGGAAAATATGAGTTCGTGACCCACTTGAGCGCGATCGCTCACTTGACTGCTGATTTTGCCATCTGCTGGAGTCCAGAGCTCGCCGATATCCCATCCTAAGTTTTCACAGATAGCTTGTAAAATTTTGGGAGTTGCGTCATCTAAAGAAGTAGATTCTGATAAAATCTGAGTGACAGCATAATGTGCTGCTTGCCGCTTTTTTATGCGTTCGCGATCGGTGATATCCCGACCGATATAGACAAAATATTGGGTGAAGTCAGCACTTCCTCTTTGACCTTTTATATCTGTCTGACTTATAGAGCAGGAAAAAGCCACTGAGAGCTTTAAATTCGTTTTAGTTTTGCAAACTACTGTTACTTGATTTGCCGCATTGTTGTCAACTGAAGACAGAACTTGGCTGGCTTGGTGCAACAATTTCTCCTCAGCAGTAATCAGCGTAATATGCTGTCCGATTAATTCGACTTCGCTATATCCAAATAATAGTTGAGCAGCTTGATTAACTATTTTAATTTTTCCTGTTGCTGTTGTTACTAACAACACATCTGCTATGGAGTTAAATATTTTATTTATATAATCGTGGGCAGTAGCCAAAGCGCTCAGTAAAAGACTTGTTTCGTGGGCAACCTGAACTAATGCTTGCTTTGCTGTCATGTTGTCCGTGACATCTTCATAAAAGATAATTAATTTTTCATCCTTGTCTTTTTCTTGATATCCAAAAATATATAAATCTAGATATAAATAAGAACTGTTTTTAAAATTTCTTGCAATTCCTTGGATCTCGAAATGTTTCTGCGGTTGCTTAATAATCTCTATAAGGATTTCTTCCAATCCTATTAGTTCTAAAAAGCCAGCACGCACATCATTTCCCGGTACTACCTCACCGGGAAAATCTGCAAATTGTTGTACTTTTAATGATGTTTCTCTAATCTTCAGTTCCCGATCTAGGGTCAAATACTCAATCCGGCGCAAGGATAAGAGTTTGTCGAGGAGAAATTCCAGGCTATTTTTATTATTTAAAGTCAGTTTTTGAAGCATCTCTTTTTTTAGAGCATTTCTTTGAAAGTATAGCTAGGGGCTAGGGGCTAGGGAATAAGGGAATAAGAGAATAAGTAAATATTGACTATTGCTAAAGTTATGATAAGGGGTGTCACCCCCTCTAGACTTTACTCCGCTAGCTTGGTCATGTCAATTATAACTAGGGGCTACGATGCTCCGATGCTGAGGGCTAGGGAATATAGGGAATAAGGAAATAAGGGAATATAAGAGAAGAGCATCAGCGGGTTTTAGCAATGAGTGAGTTCCCTAACTGTCAAGAAGGTTGCTATAGAAGGATTCCAGAATAATGATATAATAACTAACAATTTGTATTAAAACTTAACGTAACTACACCAGATGCTAAGACTTATTACTGACTTCGATGGGCCGATTATGGATGTTTCGGAACGCTACTATCGAGTTTATCAGCTCTGTCTGGCACAGGTTCAGCGTCCAGACCAAGAAATCCGCGAGCTCACGAAACAGGAGTTTTGGCAAATGAAGCGATCGCGCACTCCCGAAACCCAAATCGGTATCATCTCAGGATTAGACGCAGATCAAGCGGCAGAATTTGCCCAGAATCGACGCAAAACAGTCCACACGCTCCCTTATTTAGTTTACGACCAACCCGTTCCGGGCGCTTTGGAAACCTTGGAAAGAGTGCAACAGGCAGGAATTGATTTAGTGGTAATGACAATGCGGCGCGATCGCGAACTCGACGAAGCCTTTAGCCGCTGTGACATAGGGCGATTTTTCCCCCTAGATCGGCGTTATTGTCTCCCCAACGATTATCTTAAAACTGGCGATACCAAAGACAAACCTCTGCTAATGGCGAAAGCCATAGCGGAACTTCCCCCTGCATCTGATGTGTGGATGGTAGGAGATACGGAAGCGGATATTATAGCAGCACAAACGCACGGTGTTAAGGTTATGGGAGCGCTTTGCGGGATTCGCGATCGCACCCAATTAGAAATGTACAAACCCGATTTAATTGTCAGCAATCTAGCCGAAGCCGTCGATATTCTGTTAACTGTTAACTGTTAACTGTTAACTGGTAATTGGTAATTGGTAATTGGTAATTGGGATTGATAGTTATTAGTTGGCTTAATTTTCTAACTAACAACCAACAACCAACAACTAACAACTAACAACCAACAACTAACAACTAACAACTAACAACTAACGGAGAAAACTGCTAACTAGCCACAAGATTACAAACGTAAACAAAGCAATAAATTTCTCTGGGGCGATCAAAGTCCCAGTCACAAAAGAGCCAAGAATACCCCCCAATACCAACCCAAAAATTAAGCCAGCCACAGTTAGCAGCACAGCTCGACCAAACTTTTGTTCCTTGCGATTGAGAAAGTAAAGGCAAGAACCCACACCCACAGCCAAAGTTAGCTGTAGCACAGAGTCACTCCCGCCAGGGTAAATACTCAGACCGCTCAGCCCCGCATATACGCCACCCGGCCATAAAATATCAGGTAGACTTGGAGAATCGAGCAGTCGTTGCAGCCAAGCCGGGCCTCCCTTAGCTGGAGCCGGAGCAAAGCTGGGAGATGATGGGACTGCACGCTCTGGAAAGCGGATGCGTTCGGGAACCTTAATTTTCCCTTCTTGGCGCTGTCGCAAACGATCCATCAGGATCGCATCGTAAGCCGCCTCTATTATTTCCATACGCTTTTTATCGCCGCCGTACTGATCGGCCATACGTCCCCGCGCATCTTGCACTTCATCAAATGAAGCATCTTCAGGGACTCCAAGCAATTCATAGGGAGTTTGCTCGCTCATAATAATTCTTAAACCTCTCCTCCAAAGTTAAGCTTAACCCGATCTTTGTGCTGTGAAGGAAGAAGCAAGAAGGAAATCTCCGCTCCCTCGCCCCAAATCTTATATGCTTCCTGCTCCTCTAAACCTTAGAGCGGTCAGTTAAGATTTCGTAGCCATCATCCGTCACTAGCACCGTATGCTCAAACTGAGCAGAAAGAGAGTTGTCAACGGTGACAGCCGTCCACTTATCTGCCAGTGTCCGGGTATATTTAGAACCCGCATTCAGAATCGGCTCGATCGCCAAGGTCATCCCTGTTCTTAGTTTAACATTTGGCATCTCGCGGGTGCGGAAGTTGAAAACAGAAGGTTCTTCGTGCAAATTTCGCCCCACGCCGTGACCTGTAAATTCCTCGACTACAGTAAAACCATGAGCTTGGACGCAATCTTGAATCGCTCCAGCAATGTCAAGCAGGTAGGCTCCCGCTTTCACTTGTTCAATGCCTTTGTAGAGCGCTGCTTCTGCCGCACGGATTAACTTGGCGGCTTCGGGAGTGACTTCAACAACGGGAATGGTGATGCAAGAATCCCCGTGAAAGCCTTGATAGTAAGCTCCGGTATCCACTTTCAAAACATCACCCGCTCGAATCACTTTTTTCGCACTGGGTATACCGTGTACGACTTCGTTATTAATGCTCGAACAAATCGAGCCAGGGAAACCGTGATAGCCTTTAAAGCTTGGCGTTGCCCCCATTTCGCGGATGCGTTTCTCAGCGTAGGCATCTAAATCGGCAGTCGTCATCCCCGGCTTTACGAGTTGCGAAATTTCTTTGAGTACAGTTGCCACAATCAAAGCTGCCTGCCGCATAATTTCAATTTCGCGCGGAGATTTAATCTCAATACCTCGGCGTTTTTTGGCTTGGGGGGGTTGAGCCGGTTGAGAAAGCAGACTACCAAAAATGTTCATAAAAAAGCTCGGTAAGTGGGAAAATCAGAGTCTTTAGACCTTATAGAGAGACGATACGGGTGGTTTTAACCACCGTGAATCTTTTTTGTCCATTACCGCCTTGGGATTGTTTAGCTTGGTGTACTTTTGTAATGTACTTTCGATGGGACAATTACCATCTCAAACCTCGCAATCCTGTACGCATAATGGTTGCCTTTGTTGGGCCTCCCTTACGGGGTAATGTTAGCTTCGCCAATGTTATAAGGGCTTGTTAGGCTTGCAACACTGTTCCAGTGACTTTAGAACTGTTTAATTGCAAACGACAGAGCAGGGAACTAGCTTCGCATTCCGAGGTGTCGTAACCCAAATAACGTAGTCGTTAAGACTTAGGCTGGTCAGAATAGCCTGCTTCGAGATTTGCTCTTACAAGCTCAGTGGCTTTAACCCTGAGTTACTGACGTAATTGACAATTCGCTAAGTGTGTGATAAGGAGTTTAGGGAAATAAGGAAAAATATCGGACTCAATTGGTACGGGTGTCGGGCCGAGAGCTATTGATAAATTTTCCTAAATCTAAGGTAGCTTAATTTTTTCCTTAGAAACAGCAAGGGAGCGATCGCACTTGCTACTGATTGGCTTATGCGATCGCCACCCTAGAATTTAATATTATGCCGCCTGTGGAGCGGAAATAGTAATTTTCCCAGTCATTCCTGCTTCCGCGTGTCCCGGAACCGTACACCGAAGATTATAGCTTCCCGACTTCATCGGTACAAATACCCATTCTGCCTCCGCTCCCGGTTTAAGTTCTAATTCGCGAATTGCTCCTTTGATTTCTACATTACCCGCTTCGACTTTTTGAGTCCAACTCGCATCGGCAAAGTCTTTGGAAGTAAAATAATGTTTCTCAGGACTAGGATTCTTCAGCACTAATTTATAGCGCTTTCCTGACTGAAATTCTAGGAGATTTGGAAAAAACTTAAGTTCGTCACTTGTACTGCCCAAACTGATAGGAATTTCGGTTGCGGGTTGGCGCAATAAATCACCAACTGGACTAGAGTTATCGGCAGCAAATGCTAGAGGAACCGTAGAGACAGCGAACCAAAGCACTAAGCTCAATATCATCTTTAGGCTTTGTTTTACCCAGGGATGGAAAAACAATTTGCGGGCTAGGAAAGTAAAGGAGTGGAACATAGCTGTCAGGATAAGTGAATGTTTTACTTATTAAGTATTGATCTTATATGGCCTCTTTTGCAAGTGAGGTACGCCTTAGCAATTAACAATTAGCAATTAGCAATTACCAATTAGCCATTAGCCATTAGCCATTAGCCATTAGCAATTAGCAATTCCCAATAAAAGTTTATTTCTTGGCAACAATAACTTTGTTTCTTCCCGATCCCTTTGCTTGATACAAAGCAGCATCGGCTGCTATAATCACAGCATTACCTGTGGTTCCTCGATCGGGAAAGCAGGCTACTCCACATGAAGCCGTTAACCCTTCAAGTCTTTTTCCATTGTAATTGAGTTTGAGTTGAGCGATCGCTTCGCGCAGTTCTTCAGCTTTTATATAAGTATCTTCCAGAGAGGATTCAGGCAAAATCACGGTCATTTCTTCGCCACCATAGCGACAAGCAACATCTGAAACTCGAATCATTTTTTTTAAGAGATAGCCAATTTCTTGCAGCACAAAATCTCCAGCTTCATGCCCCAAGGTATCGTTGAATTGCTTGAAATTGTCGATATCGAGCATAATAATGCCGATAGAATAATGATTGCGCTGCGCTCGATCAATTTCTTTCGTCAGAAATTCTTCAAGATAGCGGCGATTAAACAAACCAGTCAGCGGATCGCGGATACTTTGATTTTGCAAAGTTTCTCGCAGGGTGAGGTTAGCGATCGCCATTCCCACTTGTTCCGCCACAGTACGAGCTAATCGTTGTTTAGATTCCGAGATCGTATGGGGTGCTGTTGTACACAAATATAGCAAACCTAGCGTTTCCCCTTGAGCAATCATGGGGATGCACAGAGATTCGGCGGGAGGATCTTTATGGTTAATGTGGTTGCAGATTAGTTCGTGGCGATCGCTACCCATCCAATGCACTCGTCCGCGCCTGAGCGCCCAACAATCTTTGGGATGGAATATAGTTTCTGAATACAGCGGATTTCCCCACGATGTCACTATTTCCAAGCGATTGCGCGAGTTGGCAGTGATGAAAATACCGCCCGAACATTCAGGGAACAGCGATTGCACTAAGGTTGCGATCGTGGCAGAAGCTTCCTTAATTGTTAAACAGGCTTGTAAAAAGTCACTAATTTCACTGAGAAGAACCATCTCACTATTTCGTTGATTCAGTTCCCCAACTCGCTCTTCTAGCTGCCTGTTAGCCTCTTGCAGAGCCTGTTCTGAGCGTTTGATATTTGTGACATTTCGGAACGTGACAACAAAGCCATCGCCAAGTTTGACGGCAATATTTTGGAACCAAGAATTTAACCCATCCCGATCGTAGCAAAACTCACGATCCATCATCGTGCCTGTTTCAACTACCTGGATGTATCGCTCGAATAGTCCTTCCTCCAGGTTTCCCGGCATTTCTTCTAGTAAGTATTTCCCAATTAAGTCTTCAGGCTTGCGATTAATCATTTCGCAAGCAGCAGGATTTGCCAACAGCCATTCAAAGTCTTGGATCTCACCCGCTTTATTTCTCACGGATCGAAACGCCATAATTCCGTCCAAAGAGCTATTTAAAACACTGGCTAACTGCATTTTCGATGTTTCCATCGCTTCCTGAATTTTCACCATTTTGGTAACATCAGAATGTGCGCCAATCATGCGAACTACGCGCTCGTTTTCATCTTTAACATGGATTGCCTGAGAAAGAATATAAACAGTAGAACCATCTTTGTGATAGAACCTTTGAGTCATTAAAAACTGATCGACTTTTCCAGTATTGTAGTCTTCAATTAACTGAAGAGTGAGGGGGTAATCTTCATCAAAAATTAGAGCTTTCCATGTTTCAGGTGAGTTAGGTAGCTCGCTATCATCATAGCCCAGCATCTCTTTCCAGCGCGGTGAATAATACATTTCACCAGTTACTAAATCCCAATCCCAAAAGCCATCATGGGAAGCACGAAGAGCTAATTCAAATTGTTCTTTGGCTTCGAGTAAATCAATTTCTGCCTGCTTGCGATCCAAGACAGCGCCTAAATGGGCAGCAAATTGATTAGTAAATACTAATTCCGAATCTTTCCATAGGCGCGGGGTGCTATGGTTATAGGCTCCTAGCAGTCCCCAGAGTTTGTCTCCGATAAAGATGGGTATAACCAGAAAAGCTCGAATGCAATAATGTTCGAGAACTTCGATATGGCAGGGAGAAAGTCCAGCGTTGTAGATATCACTTACATTAGAAATTTCATGGTTTTTGTAGCGACCGCCTTGAGTTTCCTGTAAATAGCTATCATTCCAGACCGTTCTGGTTGCTAGTACGATCTGCGTCCATGCGGGACTGACGGATTCAAGATTTCTGATAAATCCCCCACCCCAGTCAGCATCGAAGCAGTAAATAGCAACCCGATCTATGTTTAATAACTGCCGTACTTCCTGGGTTGCTGTACGACAAATCGTTTCTACATCCAATGCTTTTTGCAGTTTGGAAAGGATGCCTGCCCCTGCTCGCTGTTGATTGGCGATCGCATTTGAATGTTGTAACTCTGCTGTTCGTACTTGTACCTGTAACTCCAGATTGGCATTTAGGGTTTGTAGCTGTCCGTAGAGCCTGTAATGTTTCACGGCGCTAGAAAAAAGTTCGGACAAGGCTTGAGCCAGTCGAATGTCGGCCTCTGTCCAAGACTGTGCTTGTTCTTTCTTAATTTGCCGCCATGCTGCAAAGGATTGGCGCGGTGACAGTTGGCGGGTATCGGGATCGTGTTCGCCCGCCCAGACTATTTCGCGATCGCTATCTTCTCGAAAAATAGTCAAACAGCCCACTACTTCTTGCCCAAAGTAAAGCGGTACGATCAGCACCCCCCGAATTTGGGTGTTTTGAAAGGCGGGAACCAGGGTACGAAATAGGGGTTCCCGATAGATGTCGGCAATTGGCCAGATATTTGAGTTGGTATTTGATTCCCAGGGAACGGCTGACAAGGCATACATCGCTCGCATCCATTCCACTGACCAAGGCTTGATGCCTGAACTAGATTTGCTATCGCCGGCGTGCACTTTGGCGGTGAGGAATTTCTGCCAGAGCAAATTCTCCTCAATGTATCGATTGTGTATGCGATCGATTTGTTCTGGTTGGGTACCACAGACGTACAACTCAATGCTTTGCTGGGTTTCGTTTGTGGGTAAATATAGTCGGCCTCCCGATCCGCGAAACAAAGCAACTGTTTCCTCCAGCGCCGCTTGTAGTTTAACTGGTGGCAGGGTGTAGAGCACTGCTGTAACGCGGTTGATATTAGCTTCTTGTTTGGCTTGTTCCCGGACTTGTTCTAATAAAATTGATTGCGCGATCGCCACTGATACTTGATCTACAACTGACTGAATAAACCTTAATTCCTCTTCAGTCACAGTTCGCGGTTCTGAATGGTGCGATACCAGCAATCCCCAGAGATGCTGATTAGATTGTAGAGACGGTAGTTCCGACTCACTCCTGCTTGCCGTTTCGATGACAATTGGTACTACCACAGAAGATTTTACCCCCATCGCTATTAGATACTCCAGGTGGCAGGGGTCAATCGGACGATAGCGAATATCTTGCGTTTCTAAAGGTTCTCCAGTTTCTACTGAGTCCAAGGCACTAATACCAATTTGATGGGTGCTTAGATCGATAATTGTGCGCTGGCGGGCTCGCAAGAATAATTCTCTAGCATAAGTAGGAATATCATCGGCAGGAAAATTTAAACCGTATAGGGAGGGTAGGCGATCTTCATAAATCGACTCTGCGATTACCAGTCCGTGACCTTCAGGCTGAAACTGATAAATTTTGATGCGATCTGTTCCCAAAAATGAACGCACTTCTGCAACTGTCGCTGACAGAATTTCCCCTAGTTCTAAGGATTGACGAATGCGGTTAGCGATCCGATTTAGCAACACTGGCTGTGTGAGACTTGATGATTGGTCGTCAAAGCTTGCTGTTGAATCTGCTTTGCTCTTTGGTCTCATTGGCTTCCTTAGACATTAAGCAATCATATAAATATGATATCGCTTTTGTGTTCTAGATCGCTTAATGTGTTAATTCTTTATAAAATTGCTAACTACTTATAATTAAAATCATACAGGAGCCTCAAAAACTATAACTAATAAAAATAGCTGATAAATTAAACTCTAAAGTTGTTAATTAAATATCCAGAGTTTCCGATTCAACAATTAAAATGTCCATTAATTGCTAATCCCTCGCTTTGCGATCGCCAAGCTTCATCCCAAGGCCCGCCGCCGGTTTCTAAACCGCAAAGATTACTCTGAGCCTCTAAAATAATTTTAGAATTACCTTTGCCTTGCAATGCTCGAAGTTGTAAGCTGAGTTTTCCCTGCATTGTATCGCGGCAACAGAATACTAAACCTTTTTCTGTCGGTGCTCGCAACAGTGTTCCCGGCAGTTCAGTAGTGCCAATCAACTCAACTTCAAACTGACTATTTTTAGCGTTAACCTGCCACCTTCCCCAAGGGTCAATATCCCATTTTACCTCAGAATTCCAAGGTACAAACTCATAGAATTTCCCTCTGTAATGGATGCCAATCATCGCTACAGATTCCATCCACCACAACACACCTCGCCTGCCACCGCCAGCAGTTAAAGCTAAGTCAGATTCGCCGTCAAAACAATTACAATTAAGCCAAAACCACTTTTTAGGAAAAGCACCACCCCAATTTTTTTCGCCGTAGGCTGGTGCATCTGTAAATTCATAGCGATCGCCATCCCATTCAATCCAGCCACTCGCTAAACCATGAGCCATTAAAATCTGCCATCCTGGTTCAAAAATCGGTAGACTAGATAGTAAACCCGCAGTTGACTGCTGCGCTTCCCCGGAGTTTCCCCAACCGTAAACGGGTTTAATTTCATATTGCCAGTAGCAGGTGCGATCGCTCCCCGGATCGTGCAAATATCCCTGATGCCAGGTAGCAGTTGCTTGATAGCCTTCTTGGATATGGGAGTCAAACACCTGCGGCTCTAAATATTTAGGTTGAATCTGTAAATCTGTCTTACCCCAATGGCCTAAACCTAAAGCATTCCGCCATCCCCAAAATGTGTTTACATTTGGGAAAGTACGGCATAAATAGCCATCATCCGGGCCGAGAATTTGCGCTGCCCCGCCGCTTTCAGGTTGATTGCCTGCGGGATCTTCAATAGAATACATAAAAGCAAAAGTTTGCCTTTTTTGTGGTAAAGTTACTCGGTAATACCAACCTTCAAAAAAGCGGCGAACGCTACCATCCCAGTGATAGCCACTATGAGGGGTTTGTAGATTTTCTGTCATTCCAAATTACCATGTAGGATAATATTTGCAAGTTTAGAGCCGAAAACTTTGCCGAGGATTTTGCAAGTGGGCTACAAAGCAACAGCTTAAATTTTGATTTTTAATTTTGTAAAGCGGCTAAAAGGCATAATAATAATGCCTCTGTCCACTCAACAACAGCACCGTAAGTATCCCCGGTATGACCTCCTAAACGGCGATTAAACCAGGCTCCTGTGAGAATAGCGATCGCCGCTCCCCCCAAAGCCATTCCTGTTGCCAAAAGCCAGCGATCGCGGTCTAAAATAATTTGTAAACTGCTCAGGCATAACAATAAAAATAGTCCGGGTAAAAAATGCAGAGGCGAGTAAAAAGTATCTTTATGAAAAGCTCCTTTGCCAGTAGCCTTCAGATAAGGATAACGCGCGATCGCCACTAATTGCCCCCATCTACCCCAACCAGCCACCGCCATCAAAGCCAACCAGCGATCGCCATTTAACTCGCTCAGGGCCGCAGTTTTCAACAACACGATCGCGATCGCAGCCATCGCCCCAAAAGCTCCCGTCGCACTATCAGCCATCACCTCCAGCCGCCGCTGGGGATCGCCAACAGCCAACCCATCAGCCGTATCCATCGCTCCATCTAAGTGTAAACCGCCCGTTACCGTAATTCCACTGAGAACCACCAAAGCCGAGCGCGTAAGTACAGGCATCCCCAAAAACTGCAACCCAGCATCGACTAGACCCAATATACCGCCTATCATCAAGCCGATTGGAGGAGCCAAACGCGCAATACCACGAAATTCCAAAGTCCAAGAGATGGGTACAGGCAAACAAGTGTAGAAGGCAATAGCAGCAGCAAAAGCTGTTCCCTGCGTCCTGAAATACTTACTTAGATAGCGAACCCAATTATTATCTACCATAGGATATAAATTTTCAGTATTTTAAGGGAGTTGTGAATCCACTAGGGTATGCCAGAATTGGATCGGTAACACCCCTTCAGGTCTTAGGTAGGGTAGCGCTCCTGCTCAATCCATTTCCCAAGAAACTGGTAGGGGCAGCGAACCCGAAAATCTCGATCTGAGTGGCGGCTAATCTCAATTTATCCCCTTCTTCCTCCCCAGAATGCTAGCGGGTTCCTTAATTTCCGCAACGCGAACACAACTACACCAGAGGCTTTAGTTCCATGAGTCACAATCAATTTAATAACAGGGTGGCTGCTCCTTGTATCGTGGATACGGGGATTGTTGTCAACAAGCGGGATCTACAACGCTTGCTAGTCGATTTGGGCCGCGTCCGCTACATCCACATTCAGGATGGTATAATTTGCAGCGAAGGAGAAGGATACGTGCTGGAGGTCTTTGCCGATCCCACTCGTTCCACTCTGATTGCTAACCACGCGCTCTATTTGAATGTTTATCCGTTTTCTGACGCACAGCTAGAACTCTCTACCCTGCCGTCGCTTAGGGACAAAGAGGATGTGAAAGAGCCGGGTTATTGCGAACACCCCCCTGCTAGTTGGGAATAGAAGCACGAAAATTGCCTAGCGGGTTGTGTCGCCAACCAGGGTTCTGAGGCGATAGTTGGGGATATCACATGACACAAGTGATTAAAATTGAGGGGCGAGAGTAGCCTGTGTTAGAGTAAAGGCAGGGAGTCACATGACACAAGTGATTTAGCTTAATAGACTAGAATATCTGACCGCCGCCCGAAATTGTACAAAAACGTCCCCCGGTCAATCGCAACTTTCCAGCCAGACCGCTCAACCATTTTCCCCAATTTCGGAAAAACAGGAGATGCCATGCGAGGAATCGTCTAACCCCAGCTCGCCGAATCACTTGTCACGGGGAACTCCTTAATAAAGACACGATCCGTGTGTCAAGTGGTTGACAGCACATATATTTAGTTTTAAGATAAATGAATCACTTGTCACAAGGCAATAAGCATGATTAGTCTTGAAACCATCTTAAGGCATTTACCAAAACTGGGAGTTTGGGAAGTGTCGGAAGGTCTTGAATTGTGGAAGCAAAAACTCCCAGTTGAGAAGGGGATTTACTTTATCTTGTTTTCAGACAAGATTCTCTATATTGGTTCTTCTCGAAATCTTCGTACAAGAGTTTACGAGTCATTGAGGGGAGTAGAGCGAAAGCTTTTAGAGTATTGTGCAAAAGAGCTAGGTGCTGCTAAAGGACTAGAAAAAGCTGTCAGACGTTTAACAGAGGGTTTTGAGGTGGCCTGGTTGCCCCTCCCTGTCTGCCATAAGGATTTACTCGATAACGAGTTGATGCTAATTGTGAAATTTTGCCCTCCATTTAATAAAGTGGGGAACTCTGCCGAAATTGAAGCCAAGGAAGCCTGGATGCGGCAACTCTACTTTGAGATATTGGAGCTCGACCTGCTCAATCCAACGAAAGATGCTGTAGAGCAGGCTGTCAGAACAGCAGTAAACAAAGGATTGCTAGAGCCTGGATGTCTGGTGACAAAACGCCTGGAGGTTTTAAAGGAACTAACCTCTTTTTCTGAAAAAGTGCTTTGGAGTTTCAGCGAAGTCTGGCATATCAAATATCTCGATCTTCAAAGGAACCCACACCGCGATCCACTTTACGTAGTTGTTGAGCGCGAAAAAAGGGGGCTTTATGCCTAACCCAAATGGAACAGCGGAAAACTTGACAAAATTTCAGCCACAGTGGAGGCAGGGCAAGACACAAACCATTCGAGTGCCGATCGCTCTAGTAGACCAGGTGCTTGCCCTCGCCCGAAAGCTAGACGGCGGTGAATCGCTTGACACAAGTGAAAAGACTACAGAGCTTTATGAGCGAGTGGGTAAATTAACTCGACAATGCGAACAGTTACAGGCAGAATGCGCTAAAGCTGTCGCATCACTTGACACAGCAGAAGACACGATAGCAGACTTAAAGAATGAGGTCGCGAACCTTAAGAGCGTGCAAGCGACTTTTTCACATGACACAAGTGAAATAGATACCATAAAGGCATCGCAACTTTCCAACCAGGCCGCGCCGCAAGATTCCGAAATTTTGGAATTGCCAGACGCGGCAACCCTACTCAATCAGCTCAAGAGCAGGCGTAAGAAATCAAAAACCGATTTGCAAGATGTGGAGGCAATTTTAGAGCTGTTGCCAGAGATGCCAGCACAACAGTCACAAACTCAAGCTCAGCTACCCGACCTGTACGCGGCGAGGGACAAGCTTTTTGAGATGCCATCCTTGGGCGGCTGGAAACTTGAGAAGGGAGAGAAGCGCACACGGTTCTGGGCTTTTGCCGAGGCTCTGATCGAAGAGGTTTCAAAGCTCAACCCAGACTACAGCATCATCCAGCGGTTGCAGTCTGACCTTAAACAGGAGCGAGAATACTCACAGGGGATAGCACACGGGATGAGTGAAGAGTTCCGTAAAAGGGTGCAACTTGAGAAAAAAGTGGGACTCAGAAGGTAAGCGACTGACAAAAATACAGCGATCGGGAACGCGGCCCCGATCGCCAATTCACATAGGTATTGTGTTTATTCTACACTATGCCCGTTGAATTGCGATCGACATTCAATCTTGCTTTTCACACTACGCCAACGGGATTCGACCGGAAAGTGATTCCGTACAGAATCGTTTTTCGCTGCAACTGGCAATGGCGGCCTTGTCGCACTTGGTGAATTCACCACCCCAGCTCACAGGATCGCCCGATAAGAATTCTAACCATTCACACTATCACATCACCCCATTAGATAGAAGCTTCAGAGCGGGGGCAATTGCAGATTTAATATTTGGTGTGATGGTGTGAATAGTATAGTGCAAATTGATAGCAACGTAGGAATTGATTGAGTACAAAATCACTACCACGTTATCGCTATTCTTCAAAGTAAGAACAAAAGTTTTAGCAAACCAGGAACCAAGAGTTTATTGGTTGTGGGTATCGGGAATAACTATATGTGTGCTGAAAACACCAAAATACAGGCGATTTGACACTCGACTCGACACTCGACTCAGACACCTGACAATAAAATAATTGTGGTAAATTTGACTAATCTGGTAGCAAAATTAGGGCAATTGATTGGGAGTAAAAACAAATGAGCCAAGCCTCATGTATTTTAAAGATGGTGTAAAGTATTCAAAGAAATAGAGGACAAAATATGCCAAACATCATAGAGGGAGTTCAAAAGGGATTGCGTCGAATAGGAGATGCGGCAAAAAATGCCCGCGTCGATTATGACATTAATCCTTTCAATGATTCAAAAGTTGGAATATCTGTTCGCAGTGGCAGACACCAACTAAATATAGGGATAGGGGTAGATGCTGAGCAGGGGGCAGGCGAAGCAGACAAACTAGGAGAGATAGGCATTAATGCAAATGTCTCAAGAGACGGCGTTGGATCAGTAGGTATTGGAGTCGGCATTGGGGGCAAAAGCGGATTACTCCCCGACCCCGAATTAACAATAAAGAATGCACAAGAAAGAACGTTGATAACCTCTAGCCTAGAATCCCTGGTAATCGAATCGGCGCGGTCACTCTGGGAGGGCGGCGTTGCGGCAGTAAAATCCGACTTAGAGGCAATTAGACTAAGAAAAATATTAGCTGAGATGGAGGCGAAATCCAGACAAAGACCTCAGAACAACCAAAGGACTCCGCAGAATATTAGCCAACAAAGACCTCAGAACAAGCCAAGCAGTCCGCAGAACATTAGCCAACAAAGACCTCAGAACAAGCCAAGCAGTCCGCAGTTACCAAGTGCTCAGGGGAGAACAATACCGCAATTCGGAACCCCACAGCAAACAGCAGCGCCAACAGGCCGAATACCTTCAGAATCAAAGCCCAGGAGAGAAGCAACGCAACAGCCATTCACTATTCCCACAGATATCCCAAAAACGAATACACGACTACCTAAAAAACCGCAGATAGGTAGTAGTGGAGCACAACCAAATACTCGACCTGGGAGCAATGGCGGTACACAACCAAATACTCAACCAAACAACCGAAGACTGAATGGGAAAGCAACGATAGTTCGGCCCGAAGATTTAGAAGATATCAGCGTCAATAATCCCAACAATAAGCCCAGGATTAACCAGCCAACAGAAGGGCTCAAACCTCTAACGGCATATCGAATGTTAACCCCACGCGAAAAACAGTTATTTGATTGTATTCAAAATGGCGGCGGGGATGCCTGCAATAAAAAGTATGGGGAAAGTCCACAGGCAAATGCTTCTGGTAACAGTGGTGGCAACAGCAATGAAATATCGCTCAACTTTGGCGATCCCTATATTGGGCTAGGTGAATTTTGAGCTTACTGGATAGGTGCGCTGTATCTTAGATATTCTCAATCAGGTACGAGCGGCCCTCCCCAGATAACTTTGGTATCGCTTCCCAGCCAAAGCGGGTACAAATTTAGTAGCTGAGTAGCCCGTCTCCAGATACCTTTGGAACAGGGCAAAATTAAGCCTCTGACGTGGATATTGGATGTGGATACTGATGTTTGCCCCGGTGAGTCCACTATTACCCTTCACCACCCGAACGCACGCCACACCACAAACCACCACTCCACAACTCTTCACCAGTGGAGCTTCCTCTATCCCCAAAAACTATGATTTTCTCTATCTTCTCCGTTGGTGGAGAGGCTGCTCTGAGGTTTTTGCTCTGGACTGCAACCTAAGCCTACCCATACCCAATTTCTTGCAGCGCTAAGATGGGTTACAGAGATTATAGGTAACTTTATGGGTAAGTTGGCGATCGCAAAAAACGGTAAGGTTGAGCTGCCTTCTGGGGAAACATTGAAGGTAGGGTCTAGGCAATGGTTTGAGTGGTTAGAAGCCTTAGATACTAAGTCTTTCAGGGTTAGCAGCAACGACGGGAACGGCTACACTTGCCGCAAGGAAAGGGCTAAGGGCTACTGGTATGGCTATCGGAAAGTGGAGGGAAAATTACGCAAGCGTTACATGGGAAAATCAACGGATCTGACTAGGGCGCAGCTCAATAAAATCAAGGAATTGCTGAGAGTACCGACTTCGCCTAAGTTACCCAAGGGCGTGAGCGAGCAGCCGTTAGACCTAAATCAAGAGCTAGGGAGCCAATGGGGTAACTTGCAGGCTGAGAATCTGAGCCTAGAGAGCAAACCTCTTGAGCTAGTGAATCAAAAGCTCAACTGTGAGAAATGGGGCGATATGGTTTTTGAGATAGTTTGCTATGTCCAGATGCTAAACGATAAGCTTTCAACTGAAGATTTTCCACATACAGGCCTGTTTCTGGCTAAAGCTAGGGGGGTGCTTGCTGAGATTGACACTCAAGCGGCCCTTGAGTCTGGGTTGAGACACCCCAAAAGAAGGTTTTGAGCTCCCCGAAAATTCGGGGCGAGTTCCCTCGCTTTCTTATTGAAAGAAGACGAGCAACTTTTACAGGAAAAACAAGGGGTTGCGGAACTTGAAAAAGATGAGCTTCACTTCAATAATTTTTCTCTGCGGTTGTGGGAAAGTTGATCGAAGACTCGCTGGTGTACAGCTCGGTCTATCCACATCTGATAGGTTTCTGTGTGGATCTTGAGGCTATGTCCCATTTGCTTAGCGGCCAAGCTAACGTCTAGCCCAAACTCAACGGCACGACCGGCCCAAGCGTGCCGCAGGTCGTAGGCGTGAAATGGGATCTGGCTGCGGTGAAAAAAATGCCCAACTCTCGCGCCATAAGCCGAATGTTCTTGGCCGGGGGCGCAATCTGGCAGATGGATTTTATCAAGCTCCCAAAGGTTAGCCCATTCTGGCCAGAGGGGCCAGACGAAACGGGAACCGCTTTTTCCCCTCAAGACTGTGGCGATGGGGAAGTCTTCAAAGTCAAGGAAAAATGCTTCGTGGGGGCGCAGACCGTAGGCGGCGATTACGCCGTAGATCCATCGCCAGCCGGGATGTTCTATTTTTGAGAACTTGAGGATGGTGGCCTCATTGGGGATGTCACGCGGATTAACTTTCTTAGCAGAGTAGGAGCCGATTATTGGGGCGGTGTCAATGGTGGTGTCCGCAAATGAGGCCAGTTGTTGATAAGCCAGACAATAGCGGCGGCGTGTCCGGGTGTTGGGCTTGGTTTGTGAAATAGTTTTGTTCAGTAGATCGGTGGTGAGGATGGCATCTGGAGGCAAGCGCTTGAATGGTTGCTCGTAGTCGGTTTTCCAGCTAACGGGCTTGACTGGGTTATTTTGCGATCGCCAAAGGGTAAATTTCTCGATCCACTCGCGAACAGTTCCCCTTTGGGGTGCGACAGCAGGCAAGTAGGGTTCCCAAGAGAACTGTTTGCAATCGAGCAGCGCCCCCACTTTTCGAGCTTCTTTCTCAGCTAGGGCAAGCCCTGCGGGGTTTTTGTGGTAGCCAAGTGAGATTCGCTGTTGATGGGGGAAGGGCTTGGTAGATCCGGGCTTTGGGGGGAGGGTAGCGCGGAGTCGAAGGCGGCTCCCGGAAGCTTCGACGGCTACGCCCACGCAGGCGGCTTTGAGCCTTTGGTTTAGTTGATCGAGCTTGTCCTCTGGTGTCATAGAATTTTCCCTGATTTCCTTGGGGCTTTGTACAAGCAAGTTCGCACAGGTTCAATACAAGTCAAATACAAGTCAAATACAAGTTCGATACAAGTCAAATACAAGTTCGATACAAGTCAAA
This sequence comes from Kamptonema sp. PCC 6506, assembly GCF_000180455.1. Classification (NCBI taxonomy): domain Bacteria; kingdom Bacillati; phylum Cyanobacteriota; class Cyanophyceae; order Oscillatoriales; family Microcoleaceae; genus Kamptonema; species Kamptonema sp. PCC 6506. Next base: position 6,601 of record NZ_CACA01000336.1, on the reverse strand, counting down.
TACAAGTTCGATGCAAGTCAAATACAAGTTCGATGCAAGTCAAATACAAGTTCGATGCAAGTCAACTGTGGCCGTTGCTTTGGTTGCGCTACTGTTCTCAAAACAACTAACCCGGCTCATCACTAACCCTCGGAATCCCCCAGGGGTCGATACCGTTTTCCCTGAGCAACCGCTCGTAGTAATCGCGCTCCGATCGAATTTCGTCTTCGGCAGCGTAAGCGTTGCCTAAGATTTCAAGGTCGCGCTGGAGTTGTTGAACGCGCTGACTGAGCAGTTCGTTACGCTCTTCTTCGGTGCGGGTAATGCCAAAAGCGCTATCAAAGCGGCGTTCTAGGGTTTCGGTCATCAGTCCCATACAAAGGGCTAAGGCGATTTTGTTCCCCCGGTGAGCTTGCCATTGCCAGTAAGCGCTGGCAATTTCTAGCGGTACGGACAGGAACCGACTTTGCCCCCTGCTACCAGTCTCAGATGCGATTTCGATTTCTTCGCGCTCAAAAATCGTACCCGTATAACCTTCTCCCAGTAAGCTTTTTAGGGCGTTTGAGCGCAAAAAATCGGACACATTACGTCGAGACAATCCCACTGCTTCAGCCACTTGTGTTTGGCTCATCCGATAGCTGCCGTCAGGCAACTGAAACCCATCGACGGTTAGGGAGCCTATTTGCACTGTGGCTCGGACGGCTCTAACTGATTCGCTCACATTTTTCACTCCTGAATAAAAATGCGATCGCCTTCCAGCACAAAGTAAATGGCTGCACAGGAGGGCAAAGCAGAGCGGCTGGCGAGAGGGAGCGATGGAAGAGTTAGAGGGTTATTTACTGATGGGTTCACCTTTAATCCTCCCTGCTTCCTCTGCTCTTTGCAATCCCTCCTCAACCAAAATTAGCGCCATTTGCGATACAGACCTTCGCTCTAAGGATGCCAACTGCTCAAGTTTTGTCTTTAGTTCAGGTGGAGGATAAAACGCCACTCTGGGTGATTTCGCAGGACTCATGGACGCTGCACAGTTTACAACCATGCCATTTTACCTCTCGTTAGATTTCTTTAGATAAATCTAGCACACTTTGACCTACTTCGTGCTACCATAGCTGAAAAGCAAAAACGCCTAACCCCCGGCGCTGATAACACCAGGGGCTAGACTTCTCACTCGCTGGACTTTCCCCAGCAAAGGAGCAAACTCATTATGACCAAAACTGGCTACGGCCGGCGCATTGATTCTCTTAGGGAGCAAGCAGCGCGGCTGGGCATCTCAAAAGACGAGGCCCGCAAGCAGGGCAACCTGTCAAAAGTTGTGACTTGGGAAAGAGCGATCGCTCACGCCCTCAAAACAGCCCCAATGCAACTGGCAAGATTGCCACAATCCCCGACGCGGCTGTTGAACCCGCCGAAGATTATCTGTCCCACCTGCTTAGGGCGCGAGCCGCTGTGCGATCGCTGTGGCGGCAAAGGCAAAATTTTCAATCTTGTCCGGTTTCGCTTGCGGTACTTTGGCACATCCCGACTCCCAGAGGGGGTGCTGCCATGAATAGGCGCAACTTCTTTACTGCTCTGACCTTAGCTCCTTTGGCAGGTCTAGAGCTTGCACCCAAGGCGGCTGCCTCAATCAACTGCGACGGAGAGATCGGGCTCACCTTGGCTCCATCAACGGGTCTAAAACTTGCACCCTCACCCATTCGGGAAGCTCCATCACCTAAATTCTGGTTTGGAGATCGCGTATCTTATCTCTGGCCTGACGAGCAGGACAGCAGCATACAGCAATCCGAAGATGGTGAGGTTGTAGGCGTATGCTGGCATCCCTTAGATAAGCAATGGCAGTACAGCGTCATCTGGCTGAGTTCTAGTCTTTACACCAAAGACTTTTACCCTTATTTTGATAACCGACCTGTGCTAGAAGACGAGCTGGCGAGACTTTACTCAGAAGGCGAGTTGGCGAGACTTCACTCGGAGGTAAAAGCATGAGCTATCAAGTAATCACCGAATTAACTTGGGGGCAGCAGCCCAGGGGTGTCAACACTAAGCCCTGGTCTGAGAATGAAGAGCTCTACTCAGCAGGCTCTCTGATTATCGAGGTCGTTGATACGCTCTGCCACGCAGAAATCAACGAAGCTTATCTAGAGTCTTTGCCAGCAGTGTTTGAGCGCCTTGAGCAATCAAATTGCAACCCAGTGTTAATCGCTCAGGCCAGTATGCTGCTAGACGAGTGGCTTCTGCGGGGGCGGCCGAGTTGGGGGGGTTTGATTGAGCGCTTGAATGAAGCCATGAAACATCTCCGCTCGCTGGCTGAAACCAAGCCCAAGTCCTAAACCGGATACCTATCGTTTTCTCCTTTAATAACGACGACACCTTTTTAAAGGAGAAAACGATACCCCGAAAGGCTTTCAGCGAATAAGTCAGCCCGTGAACCCAGAATTATTCAGGACGGGCAGAGACTATACCCAGATTTGTTACAAAATATAAATCAAATGGGCTACCGAAACATGATTACACTTTTCAACAATGACTAAAACTCTCTTGTAGACTTGATTATGAGGTTTTTAAAAATGCAAAATGTATAGACAACCGGAGTACAAATAATCGATATCTTCCTTAAAAGTTATATTCAAGATTATTTTCAAGATTGGTTAGACTCTGGCGTTGACCCTGAAATCATTAACCTCAACGTAGAGGCGATCGCCGGTGCAGACTTATTTCGCCACCTTTGGCCCGACGCAAAGTACATCAATAGAGGCATCCTCAACGCCAAGTACAAACGTTGTTGGGATGAGTGCGTAGGTTTTGACGGCTCCTCATTGACAGAAGCCTGGAAATGCGGTGCCCGTATCAAGATTTTAAAAGGCCCGTTGCTTAAGCCTGACCATAAAGGCAAAGTCAATAAATACCGCAACTCCGAAGGCCGCAAAGCTCCGATCACTTTCCTCAAAGTATCGCTTCACTTCTGGGGGAAAGTGTTGGCACGATGGCAAGGTGTCCCCTTGTCAGAAAACACAGCAGTGCAAGAGGGTGAAGCTAAATTCTTTTGGCCCTGGGTACAAGAAAGTCGTGCCGATGTAGTCCTAGCTGAGGGAGAGAAAAAAGCAGGGTGTCTGCTAACTCTTGGTCACGCGGCGATCGCTCTCCCTGGTATCTCAATGGGATGGAGAGTTACAGAGAAAGACGCACTAGGCAGAGCGATCGCACGGGAATTGCACCCCGACTTGTTGCCCTTCGATGACGGGCGCTCCATTACGATCGCTTTTGACTACCGCCCCGGTGACTGGTTCGAGTCTCCTGAATTTAAAAACGCGGCCATCCTTGCCAGACTCTTTAAAAAGTCCACAGTCAAGATTGCCAGACTACCGGGCCCGCAGAAGGGCATTGATGATTTTGCAGTTGCCGGGGGAGATGTCGATCGCGTCCTGGCTCTTGCCGAAACTGTCCAGCAATTGCAGGATGAGCGCCTGTGGCGTTCTTATAGGGGCTTCTCCCCCGACAAAGTGGTAAACCAGCGTTACCTCGACATAGAAGCGCCTGAAGAGGGCAAAATCACAGCGATTAAATCAGGACTTGGCACGGGCAAAACTCAATACTTAGCGGACAAGGTTAGACCGCAGGCTGGCAAACAGATTAACATCGGCTACCGGAACAGCCTACTGCTACAGATGGCTCAAAAACTCGATAGCTATCATCTAGACGCTCACGGCGGCTACCAGATGATGAATGACCCTGAAGCCAGACTTAGCCTCTGTTGGGATTCACTACTGAAAGTTTTGGGCATTACCCTTGAAGATGCAACCTTGATTCTTGATGAAGCCTCAAGCAGTATCAAACACTTACTCACTAGCAGCACTTGTCGGGATATTCGGCTTTCTCTTCTGGATTATCTCAAAGCGATCGCCCCTAGCGTAAATCGGGTGATAGCCCTTGACGGCAACCTTTCGGACTCTGTGACTGACTTTCTGGCTGAAGTCTTCAAAATGCCAGTGGTGAAAATTGAAAATCAATTTAAGGGCGATACACCGCCTGTCACTTTCCTTGAGCTTCCCAATGGTAGACAACGCCTAGTCAAAGCTGAGTTTGAATGGTTAGCTTACCAAATTCTTAATTCACCATGCCCCGCAGTTGCGACAGACTCGCTCAGGGATGCTGAAGCTCTAGCCAAACGACTTAAAGATGAAGGGCGCAAGGGCATTTTACTCACCAGCAAAACCGCTGTAGAGGAATGGGCTAAAGAGTTTCTGGCTAACCCTGATGAATATATCAGACGGCACAAGCCAGAGTTTTTTATCTACACCCCCACCGCAGAAAGCGGCCTCGATATCAGCATCAAGGATTATTTCTCAGACTGTTTCTGCTGGTTTGGTGGAGTCATTGGTGTTGATGAGTGTTTCCAGATGTCACGCCGGGTAAGGCATCCTGAGCGGCTAATCATCTGTTGCCCTCAACGCAAAATTAAACCGAAGTCTGACGGTGACTTTCCAAGCAAGCTCATAGAATTTATCGCCGAGCAAGCCACCGCTGAAGCTGGATTGCTTAGCCCAGAAAGTCAGATAGAGGCGATCGCCTCTCAAATCAATTCGTCTGAGACGAAAGCTTGGGCAAGAATCAAAGCTAAGGACAATGTGGAAAGTCGCAACCTTCAACGCTTTTTGTTTAAACGCTATGTGGAGGCAGGTTTCTCAGTCCAGCGTGTAGCCCTTGAGGGACTTAAGTATGTTGATGAGTATCACCAGGCAAAAGTTTTCTGCAAGGAAACTGAGGCGAAAGAGATTTTCAATGCTGAGGACATTACCCTAGCTGAAGCCCTTGAGATTGAGCGCAACTTCAATGCTCGTTGGCCAGACCGCTGCAAAGCACTCAAAGCAAAACTCAAGGCACGGCTACCAGGCATTGAGGATACTGAGCTTTGGACTTGGGGATTTATTTATCGCGTCCGCTTCACAGACCGGGACTTACTTAATCAGCTTGAGGCTGACTGGCTTTTTAAAAACACAGAGGATGCAGAGTACCTGCAACGGCAAAAGTGGAAGCGCGAGTTTAAAACTTTCCTCCCAGACCTGAGCACTCGTTGGCTAAAGCTTAAGGTGCTCTCCCGGTTGGGCATCGACAAATTTCTAGCCCCTGGTGTTGCCTGGAGGAATGACTCGCCAGAAGTTGAGGAGCTGGTCAGGCAGTGCCGCAAAAAATCAGTGGCGGCCTTGTTGGGGCATCCTGGCAAGCTTTCACCCATTCAGTACCTCAACCGGCTACTAAAAATTATTGGTGCTCAGCTAATTGGTACTCAAGTCCGCGACGGCGGCGATCGTTTCTGGGAGTATCGCTATCAAGTCGGGCCTGAGTTTAAAAAGTCCAGCCGCCCCGAAAACTGGGATGACCTTTACCCGCTAGTCTGCCAAAAAATGACTGAAAAAGTTCAGGGGCTCAAAATGTCTGAATCCCTTACCGTGATTGATTCAGAGGTTGTCACAGCTCCCCCCTTGAATATACAAAATACAGCCGAAGCTGTGACAGAAAGCTCAGCTAATCCCACAGAAAAAGTCTGGGGTGTGGCCCGCGAACTAGCGGACGTGGCGGCGCGGGTAGCTGAGGGAGCGATCGAAGTAGCTACAAACTGCTTGAGGCAAGTGATTGAGAGCTTCGGAATCGACGAAGTGTTTGCCGCGCTTGATGGCTTGCCAGAGCATCAGCGGTTAGCGGTTGAAGGTCTAGGTTAGAGGGCCCTGACCCACCTTCCCAGAAAGCCCCAATAGTGGCCCAATTACCGTGAGGAGTTGAGAGCATGACTTTGAAGATTGACAGGCACGGTCAAGCCTCGGTGTTGACCCCAGGTGAAATTGAGTTGCTATTTAACGATGGGTTCCTAACCGATCGCGATCGCACCTTATTCGGCGTGTGTCTATTTTCAGCTTGCCGCATTGCCGAAGCCTGTTCGCTGCTGACCAGGGATGTCTACGCCCCCAATAGCCGGGTTAGACCTGAGCTAATCATCCGCAAAGCCAACACCAAAGGCAAACTCGGAACCCGCACCATCCCCGTCATCGAAGACCTGCGATCGCTCCTGGGAGCTTGGCAACCACACGCCGGGGTAACTTATTTATTCCCAGGCCGCCATAGAGCGCATCACTGGCGACACCTGCACCCAGAAGCCGCCAGCCGCATCTTGAGGGAAGCCACCGAACGGGTAGGCATGGAAGGATTTAGTACCCACAGCTTCCGCCGCACTGCCTTAACCCAAATGAGCAACGCTGGCATCCCCTTGCGAGTAATTCAAAAACTCAGCGGCCATCGTTCGCTTGCCGTCCTGCAAGAATATCTAGAAGTTTCAGACTCCCAAGTTCGGGGTGCAGCGTCCGCGCTTTCGGCTCTGGGATACGTCAGAAAATATAGTTTTGATTACCTAGAACTGAAACAGTCGCCGGAAGAGGGGTCTTATTTCGACTTGATGCAAGATGGCCGCCAGTTGCGGCTGATTCCCCTATCAAATCCTCTCCAAGAGCAAGTTACGCGGAACTTAAACGCGGCTGCTTTGGATGCAGTGGTGGATCAAGTGCTCTCAGCTAACTGGGATGTCCAACTCGATGACGATGACTGCCCATTTTAATTTTACTGGCAGCGTTTGGAAGTA
>NZ_CACA01000337.1:0-18214 GCF_000180455.1 Kamptonema sp. PCC 6506 | reverse complement strand
ACGAATGAGTTATTTTTACTTTTTATTATTTTTGAGTTTACCTTGGCTGTTCCCAATCGCAGTGCAAGCAGAACAAATTATCCCCGCTGCTGACGGTACTGGCACTACTGTTAAATCTGAAGGCGATCGCTTCGATATTAGCGGTGGTAAACTATCTGGGGATGGTGCTAATCTTTTTCATAGTTTTAGTCAGTTTGGTCTCAGTGAAACTCAAATTGCTAATTTTTTGACTAATCCTAACATTAAAAATATTTTAACGCGGGTTGTCGGCGGAAATGTTTCATCGATTAATGGCTTAATTTCTGTTAGTGGTGGCAACTCTAATTTATTTTTAATGAATCCTGCGGGTATTGTTTTTGGTCAAGGTGCAAGATTAGATGTACCTGGATCTTTTCTGGCGACAACTGCTAACAGTATTGGTTTTGGCGATCGCTGGTTTAATGCTACTGGAGTTAATGATTATTCAGCCTTGGTAGGAACTCCTAACTCTTTTAATTTTAGTTCGCAAACAGGGGTAATTGTCAATGCTGGTAATTTGGCAGTTAGCGAGGGGCAAAGTTTAAGTTTACTTGGCGGTGTGGCGATCAATACTGGGCAATTGTCAGCGCCGGGAGGTGCGATTACTATTGCTGCTGTCCCTGGGGAAAATTTGGTTCGCATCTCTCAAGCAGGACATCTTTTGAGTTTGGAAATCGGGACTGGGGCCTCGTTCAATGCAATCGTAATTCCCCAATTGATTGCAGGTGTGGGTGAAAGTCACGCTACAGGAATTACTGTTAATAACGATGGTACGGTTCAGCTAACTAATTCTGGTACAACTATCCCACTTTCACCGGGAACTACGATTGCGTCTGGTTCCATCGATGTATCTTCCCCCTTTCTCTCAGGAGGAAGAGTAGCAATTTTAGGCGATCGCGTGGGTCTAATTTCAGCTAATATTAATGCTTCAGGTACTAACGGCGGTACTGTATTCATTGGCGGTGATTTCCAAGGCAAAGGCAATTTTAATGCCGTTGAGACTTCGATCGATAGCAATTCTAACATCGCCGCTAACGGCGTTTCTTCCCTTCTTCCTTCTTCCTTCTTCCTTCTTCCTTCTTCCTTCAATAACGGTGGCCGGGTTGTAGTTTGGGCCAATGGTAGGACTAACTTTTTGGGGAATATCGCTGCGCGAGGCGGGATTCTGGGAGGTAATGGGGGTTTTGTGGAGGTGTCGGGTAAAAATTCTTTGAGTTTCGCGGGTAAAGTAGATACCCGTGCTCCTAATGGTGCGATCGGCACTCTTTTACTCGATCCAAGTGATATTATTATTGAACCTGGATCTGGATCTTCACAAACTAATGTTTTCACGGCAAATCGCAGGGCGGCCCAATTCGGATCTAACCCAACAATTATCTCTGAATCACAATTAGAAAGCATTGCTGCGGATAGTAATATTATTGTTGAAACTACTAATAGTATTGTTCTTAATAACTTACCGGATGATGCACTGACATTGCAATCGGGTAAAGGAAATTCTATTACTTTTAGAACCGATGGGGTGTTTGTTGTCATCGATGCTAACGATTTGATTCAGACTCAGGGAGGCGATATTAATATTTCTGCCGCTAGTATTTCTGTTGGTAGACTTGATGCTAATGGTGGTAATATTACTTTAAGAGGTAATGGGATTGATTTCAGGGGCGGTGATAGTTCGAGTCGTAGTATTGGCGGTACAATTCGTTTAGAAACACTTAGTAGCAGAGATATTAATCTAGGTGGGACAGCAGATATTTTAGGGGTTTTGGACTTAACGCCGACAGATATTGGTGCGATCGCAGATGGTTTTAGTGCGATCGCTATCGGGGGATCTGATGGTAGAGGTGTGATTACTGTGGTTAATCCTGTGACGTTTAACGATCCAGTGACGCTTCAAGGAGGGGCGATCGTTGTTAACGGTGAAGTGACGGGAAGGGGAGATGCGGCGATCGCGCTTAATGCTCTATCTTCCACTCTCAATGCCAATATTACTACATCTGGCGGCAGTATTACTTTTGGCGGCAATGTTTTACTGGGTGATGATGTCGCTCTCAGCACTCAAGGTCAGGGTAATATTATTTTACCAGGCAGGGTTGATGGCAGTCACGAACTCGCGATCGACACTTTGCGACTGCAATTAGGTGGTGGTGTGGGTGAAAGCATACCTCTGACAAGTCTGAATGTTAACGCTGAAAATGCGGAAGTTGCGGGGAATATCACCGCAGGCAGCATAACATTTAATAGTGCAGTAGCGATCGCGCGAAATGTGTCTTTGAGAGCATCCGGCGATATCACTTTTACCAATACTTTTGATAGCAAGGGAGATGCGAATAACCTAGAAATCAAGGCGGGAGGCGATATCGCTTTTGAGGATGCGGTTGGTAATAGTGGAAGGTTAGGCGCGATCGCGCTTGAAAGTGGTGGTAATGTAACGGCAAATTCGACAATTGCGGCGGGTAGTTTGCAGGTAAATGCAAACGATAAAGCGACTTTCGGAGGAAATGTAACGGTTTCTGGCGGTAATATTTTAATTGAAGCTGGATCTGTCGTATCCCAAGGTTTAAATGCTTCTGGAGTTAGAGGCGGTAATATTGAAGTGCGATCGTCTGGGGAAATTGTTACTGGCAATATTAACGTTAGCGGTACTGAGGGCAGCGGTGGTAATATCTTCCTCAATGCACAGGATAACATTAATATCGGTGCGATCGACGCTCAAGGTGGAAGTAATGGGAATGGGGGGACAGTTGCGATCGCCACTTCTGGTTTATTCCGCGCCAGCGATACTTTTATAGATTTAGAAGGTATCGAGTCTAGCATTTCTACAGTTGGCGGCGAAGGTGGAGGCGCGATCGCGATTCGACATGGAGGCGGTAGCGAACAATCTTTTGTTGTGGGAAATGCTACCACAAATGGAACTAGAGGCGCAATTAATACTGGAATTAATAATGTTATTTTACCCGATCGCTCTTTTGAAGGAACTTACAGACAAGGCAATTCACCTAATCAGATTTCTTTAATTACAACAGGCAATTCACCAAGTCCTACACCTAATCCTACACCTAATCCTACGCCAAGTCCTGCACCTAATCCAATACCAAGTCCTGCACCTAATCCTACTCCAAGTCCGACACCTAATCCTACACCCAGTCCCGCGCCTAATCCTACTCCGAGTCCTACACCTAATCCAATACCAAGTCCAACACCTAATCCGATTCCAAGTCCCGCGCCTAATCCTACACCAAGTCTAACACCTGAATCTCTACCTTTTCCGACTACTTCCCAGGTATCAATTGTAACATCTCTTCAAGGAGAAACGCGATCGCCACAAAGCTCATCCGAAAGAGAATACGGCCCAAAACCAGATATTCCTATTCCCAATTTAGCAATAAATGTAGATTTAACGGGAGTATTGGCATTTGAAGAAAACTTCACGCAGGAGTATAAAAAATATTTACAACTACCTGCGAGAGAACCAGTTAGCAATATGTCTGTTGTCTACGATACCCTTCGTAAAAATGAAGCAGAAACTGGAATTAAATCTGCAATCATTTATATGAATTGGGTTAGAGGAAGTGGATCGTCAACAGTCCGAGAAAATAGCTCATTGCTCAAAATCAACCCAGAAAGATCCAACCAATTATCACTTAATACCGAAAATGATACCGATCGCTTAGAACTCGTACTCGTCAATCCTTCTGGACAGACTATCCGTGCTTTAGTACCAGAAGTAACTCGATTACAGTTATTAGAAGTAGCTGAAAATTTTCAGAGCGATCTTACCAATACGCAACTCAGAAATACAGCCGTTTATTTGGAACCAGCACAACAGCTTTATCGTTGGCTAATGGCTCCTTTAGAAGCAGATTTAAAAGCCTTAAACGTTCAAAACTTAATTATTATCCCCTCATCAGGTTTGCGGAGTATACCATTTGCTGCTCTTCATAGCGGTCAGCAATTCTTAGTAGAAAATTATAGTATTAGCATCATGCCCAGTTTCAGTTTAACAGATACTCGCTACGAAGATATTAGCGACCAAGAAGTTTTAGGAATGGGAGCATCAATATTTACCGACAAACCACCATTACCCGCAGTACCAGTAGAATTATCTGCGATCGCGTCCCCAGAACAAGGTAAATCTTTCCTCAATCAAGATTTTACTCTCGCTAATTTGCAAGCTCAACGAGCAGCACAATCTTTTGGAATAATTCACTTAGCAACTCATAGCGAATTTCAGCCAGGAGTACCGAGTAATTCTTACATTCAATTGTGGGATACTAAACTAAGATTAGATCAAATGAGACAATTGAAATGGAACGATCCGCCAGTAAACTTATTAGTATTGAGCGCTTGTAGCACAGCATTAGGAGACGAGCAAGCGGAGTTAGGATTTGCAGGATTGGCAGTTGCTAGTGGTGCGCGATCGGCTTTAGCGAGTTTATGGGAAGTCAGCGACGAAGGGACTTTAGGACTAATGGTAGAATTTTATCAGCAGTTGCGATCGCGTGGAGAAAATAATCGCCCAATTATTAAAGCGCAAGCATTGAGACAGGCGCAACTTGCCATGCTGCGAGGCCAAGTGCGACTAGAAAATGGGGCCTTGCGCGTAGCGGGACGAGAGGATGTAATTTCTTTACCAGCGCCAATTTCAGCTCGTGGGAATAGACTTTTATCGCATCCTTATTATTGGGCCGCTTTTACAATGATTGGCAATCCTTGGTAAAGTAAATATTACGTATGTCTTCTCTATCTCTGTGTCCTGTGTGACGAAAGCAACACCATCCCTTGAAGTCTTGTCAGTCAAGGCAAATTATGCTACTCTTCAGTAGCACTTCATAAGGTTAGTATCTATGTTCCAGCAGTTATCACTATTTGAGCCAGATACCAATGATAATACGAGGTGTTTTCATACAAATATCCAAGAGTCTGGTTTTGATTATCAGGAAATAGATATAGGAGATATTACCTTCAAATCAGGACAGATTGAGTCAGTTCATAGATGGTATCGTCTTACTCCAAGCTACTCCCCAAGCTTAGTAAGATTTTTGATTAAAGAATTGCAAATTGCTAGAAAACATTTTGTCGTTGATCCATTTAGCGGCAGAGGGACAACATCTATAGAATGCCAAAAACAGGGAATAAAGGCTCTGGGCATTGAAATCAACCCTTTATTACAACAAGTCGGCAGTAAATCTCTTAGATGGAATACAGACAATCTTCATCTATTTGAAAAATATCTTACCGAGGTAGATAGTTTAATAGAGAAATTTAAAGAAGTTTCTATCGAAGATGTTGTAGAATCTTTTAATACAAATATTCCGATTATTCACAATGTGTTTAGATGGTGGAAAAAAGATGTTCTTAAAAATTTAATTATCTTTCGCGAGGTAATGTTAAGCCCAGCATATTATCCAGTTACAGATTATTTATGGATTGCTTTAAGTGAAGCCTGTTTAGATTGTGCAAATATTCACAGAAATCATCCAACAATTACTTTTGATGACAATCATCAAAGAAAAATTGATGTCTTTTCCGAGGTAAGCAAAAATTTAGGGATGATCCACACTGATTTAATAAGTCTGAATATTGAAGAAAGCTCATTTTCAAAACTCGGCTCAATTAAACTAGGCAACTCAACCCATAATTTGAAACAACAAATTAATTCTCCTGTTGATTTCGTAATCACTTCACCTCCTTATCCAAATCGATATAGTTACGTTCATCAAACTAGACCACAATTGCACTTCATGGAAGTTTTAGATAATGTTAGACAAGCTACAGAAATTGATTTGCAGGCAATTGGTGGAACTTGGGGTAGAGCTACTTCTGTTTTACAGAAAGAATTGATTGTAGTTCCTACCGATCTTAAATCATATCTTTGCTATTACGAAGAACTGCAAGATAAAAGTGTGTTGATGTGTAATTATGCAACAAAATACTTTATTGATATGTGGAAACACATAAAATCTCTTAAGGAAGTTAAGGCAACTAGCTTTCGAGGTGCATATATTGTAGGAAATTCTAGACTTTTAGGGGTAGAAATATTTACTGAATCTATCTTGGGTAAGCTTTTCAGGCACGAAGGTTTTGAGGTTGAAAAAATAGTCTCTTTCAGAAAAAGGGGAGGGAGAAAGCGCCTTTACGAAACGGCTGTTTGTGTTAGAAGTTAGCAAAAATATTATTTATTTCTTGCTTGAGAGTTTGAGAATTATTCTGGAGGAAGTTATGTAAGTTAAAACCAGTTATTGATTCCACTAAGTTGAAGCTGTTCATTCCTTGATAAAGTTCCCAACTTTTAGATAATCTAGCCAGAGGGCTTTTTAATGATGTGTTGCAGAAAACTAACATTACAGGCAGAATTTCGTAAGACTTTAATGCTAATGACATATCATAGTCAGCTTGGATTCTCTTTGAGTCACCAATTTGATAGCAAGAACGAACTTCAAAACCTATTCCTTGATAAGTCATCCAAGCTTCAGGGATTCGCTGATTAAATTTATCTTTCTTGATCAAGCCGTCAGTAGAGCGAACTTGAATACGATCGCCAATTTGAACTTGTACACTGAAATGTAGATCGTTTTCATTTAATGAAAAACTCTTTCTCAAAAGGTAGGCAAACAATGCTTCGTACATATCACCCAATTTACGGTGTAAAGACGTTACAAGATTTCCACCTACTCTAGCAATAATGTATCTGTCGTCATCTAAGCCTAAAACACCAAATGCAGGATCAAGTGCTATTAGTTGTTTGAATTCCTCTCGATTATTTATACCATAATAACTTTTGTAAGGGTTAAATTCCAAGACTTTCCGGATATTGAGCCTAGCTATATTAAGTAGTTCATCTTCATCTACCATTTCAGTTTTTCTCTAAATCAATATCTTGATCAAATAGTTCTTTGACCTTAATGTCAAGAGCATCAGCTAAACCAATATTTATTATTGAGCAATGGGAACTCCTAGACTGGCGCTTTCCACCACCACTTCATGTTTTCCTAAGACACCACACGCTTAATCCCTCAATCTAACTTTCTCGATTTGATGACAGGCGGCGATCCCACAACCTGCGCGATCGCCTACTCACCAGATCGCACCATTAGCAATTTCTCTTCAGGTAACTAATACTCAACCAGATTAGATTGCTGCGGATTCAACTAACTGATTTTCTTGACGCAGATAAGCTTGAATAAACGGCTCTAATTCCCCATTCATCACATCTGCGATCGCAGTCGTTTCTACCCCAGTCCGCAGATCCTTCACCATTTGATAAGGATGAAAAACATAGTTGCGGATCTGATTTCCCCAAGCCGCCTCCACCATATCTCCGCGAATCTCCGCAATTTCCTTAGCTCGTTGTTCGCGAGCCACCACTAATAACTTAGCCTTAAGAAGAACGAGAGCCTTCTCTTTATTTTGTAACTGGCTGCGCTCTTCAGTACAACGCACGGCTAAACCAGTGGGAAGGTGAACTATCCGCACCGCTGTTTCTACCTTGTTGACATTTTGGCCACCTTTACCGCCAGCGCGAGATGTCGTGACTTCTAAATCCTTTTCTGGAATGTCCAACTCTACCGAACGATCGAGAATTGGCATCACTTCCACTCCAGCAAAACTGGTTTGGCGCTTATCGTTAGCATTAAATGGCGAAATTCTGACCAGGCGATGGGTTCCTTTCTCCGATCGCAAATACCCATAAGCATAACGACCGACAATTTCCAGAGTGGCCGACTTCAGACCCGCTTCGTCTCCCTCGGAAATTTCAGCCAAGTGTACTTTATAACCCTGGCGTTCTCCCCAGCGAGTATACATCCGCAGCAACATCTCTGCCCAATCTTGAGCATCCGTACCCCCAGCACCGGCGTTAATGGTCAAAACTGCTCCGCCTGCATCGTAGGGCCCTGAGAGTAATTGTTGCAGTTCCCATTGATCGAGTTCGCGACTCAATTGGGAAAGATTAGTGTAAGCCTCTTGGAGCAGCGATTCATCGGTTTCTAACTCCAGCAGCTCCAAGATGGCCCCCGCGTCTTCTAGACTGGTGTGCCACTGATTATACTGCTCTAAGTGCGATTTGAGGTCGTTGAGTTCTTGAAGTGTATTTTGAGCTGCGTTTTGGTCTTCCCAGAATTGCGGTTGAGCCGCGATTTGTTCTAAGTCTGAGATTTTGGCTGTGAGTGCGGGAATGTCAAAGATAGTCCTGGGTTTTACCCAGGCGATCGCACAACGTTTCGATTTCCCGTTTGATGTCTAGAACTTCCACTACTACTACTTCTCCTACTTTTGCTGTGTACTATCGATTTTAACTGCTGTTTGGCTATTTGTTAACGGTTAACAGTTAACTGTCACCACTCCCAAAACATCGGGGTTGAGGATGTGCAATTACCCATTACCCTCATTATTAATTCGGAGATAGGCTTTGATCAAAGGGTTGAGTTCGTAAGCAAGCACTTCTGCAACGGCATTTGTTTCAAACCCGCTACGGCGATCTTTGACTATTTGGCTAGGATAGAAGGTATAATCGCGGATCGGGTGGGTAAAGATTTCTGCAATGCGATCGCGATCTATTTCAGCAATGTCTTTGACGAATTGCCTTTTCGCGATCGCAAACAGTCTACTTTTGATAATAGCAAGAGCTTTCTCTTTGTTTAGCCTCTGACTTCGCTCTTGGTTGGATGTTACAGAAATACCTGTGGGAATGTGAACAATTTGCACCCAAGGATGCCGCATACCGTTAATGTTCCTAACATTAGAATAAGCGTGCTTGATTTCTAAACACTTCTCTGGAATTTCCAGATCGACCATTGGCGTAACTTCCACCGTTGCTGTAGTCGGTCGCGTTTTTGTGATATTAAAAGGCGATATTCGTCTAAATTTCTGCCCAATCTTGAGCATCTAATTCATCATTGCCAGCATTAATTATTAAGTATGCTCCATTTTGGTCGTAAGGGTCGTTTAGCAGTTGTTCTAATTCCAAGTGTTCAAGTTCGCAGTTTAGCCGCTTGATATTGGTTTGAGCTTCTTGGAGCAGTTCGCTATCTGTTTGAAATTCCAGCAATTCTACTGCTGCTTTGATATCTTCTAAAATGATTAGCCACTGCTTGAGCCGCGCAGGATAAGACTGGAGTTCATCTATTTCTTGAAGTGTCAGCTTAAGAGCGGTTATATCTTCCCAAAGTCCTGGCTCTTCTGCTAAGTTTTGTAAATTTTGAATCTTTGCGGCTACTGCTAAGGGGTCAAAGACAGTCTTGCATTTTAGCTAGGCGATCGCTCAGCATATCAATTTGACCTTGAATATCTAATATTTCCCATAACATGGCAAATCCTTTTAACTTCTCAACTTAATCTAACACACCTTGCAGCTACTCTGTACTCCTGCTTCTGTACTCTCCCAAAGCTCAAATTGTCCTAGCTTCACTAAGTAGCCGTATTTATACTGAGTGCTATTTGTTACCTTCCCTAATTATATTTACAGAATCTTTACAATATGCTGTGGTAAAATAGATAATCTTAAAGATTGCGTAAAGAACCCAAGGCAACTCCTTCAAATATTCAGAATGTTTGCGTATAATGGAATTTAGAGATCTGCATATTTTGAGCGATCGCCTCTGAGCATTGCCTAATACCGCAGAGCTGCCATATAGCTAAATAAGTTGGGTGTCATCTAGTGCCGCGAAAATCTTAAGTTTCATCCTTACTCTGGCGCAAACTTCGGTGAATTTAGTTAAGGTGGCTTCGACAAAAGAGGTTAAGATGATAGAAATGCACAGATTTCGCTAGTCGTCAATTGCCCAAAAAGTAATAATCACTAATGTTAGCACTTTGTATGAACAAATTATTGACTTCTGGTGCGGGGGTCTTATATATCGCAACAGTCATTGCTTGGGGAGAAGGTGCCTTCGCTGCCAACTTGCAAACAATTTCATTAGGTAGAATGTGGAATTCTGGAAACTCTTTACTAGCTCAGAGTAGCCCCACTAGCCCGCTTTCAGATGCACGGCCAGATAGGTCATTATCGACAAGTCCCAGTCCAGCAAGAGTTCCAGAGCCAGCAATGCTAGCTGGTTTAGGTGTAGTCGCAGGTTCTTTTGCTTTAACTCGCCGTCGGGCAGGGAAAAAAGAACTATAAAATTTTGATAAGTGGGTTGTTTGTGCTAAGAGGAAAAATTAATGATAAAGTTCTGGATGCGGAAACCCGGTTTATGAAAAAACCGGGTTTCTCTACGAATTAGAGCTTCAATTTCTAGCGAATTGCATCGCGGAGAGCACCCCTCGCCATTGCCGCGATCGCCTGATCCGTCGCCTTCGGCAAATGATAATACTTACCCCCCGAAACCTTCGCCAACTCCTTAGCAAAACCTGTCGAAACAAACTTATTCTCCGTATCAATCACCAACAACTGCATTCCCAAACCTCGAATTTTGCCCGCAATTTCCAACAATTCCGCCTTAATATCCGGCTTTTCCCCATCTAAAATCGGTTCCCCCAAAGAACGAGCCAAAGGAATATTACCCCGGCCATCAGTAATAGCAACGATCGCCACTTGGCCGACATCCCCAGACTTCTGAGCATTCACACCCACTCGCACCGCCTGAGTCAACCCGTGAGCCAAAGGCGAACCGCCCCCACAAGGTAATCTTTCCAAACGGTTACGGGCCAAAGCGATCGAACGAGTAGGCGGTAACAACACCTCAGCCTGCTCGCCCCGGAACGGAATTAAAGCCACTTGATCGCGACTTTGATAAGCTTCCGTCAAAAGCTGCATCACAGCCCCCTTCGCCGACTGCATCCGATTCAAAGCCATCGAACCAGAAGCATCCACCACAAACACGACCAAAGCCCCCGCCTTTCTAGCTAAGCGTTTGGCGCGAATATCCCCAGATTCGACAAATACGCGCTTACCCTTCGATGGAGAATTGGGAATAGCAGAATTTGAATTGATTAAAAATTGCTCCTACCCGTCTCCCCCGCTCCCCTGCTCCCCCGCTCCCCCTGCTCCCCCGCTCCCCCTCGCTCCCCTGTCCCTAGCCCCTAGTCCCTTCTTTGGTAATACTGTTGAACAGATTGAGAATGCTACCCCTACAATTCTTCAGATTTTACAGGAGCTACAATGAGCACAAAATGCAAGACGTACGCTATTTTTTATCCTCTATCGTTCTCGCTCGTTTTGGTCATTATTCAGCACCACATGCCTGCGATCATGCTATTTCCCAAAAACAGATTGTCATTTGCTCAAAAGATTTTACAGAACAAGTCATCCTCGTAGAAATTTTATCCCGCCACATCGAGGCGAAGACATGATATACAAGTAAAACCTGCGAACTGAATTTAGGTGGCACTTCTTTGCGCATCAATCCCTAGTAGCTGGTAAAGTTGTACTTATATGTAGAATATACTGGCACTGCTTTTGCCAACGGATCTCTCACAACAGAAAACCGATTTCCGATCCCAAAAAAGTTTACAGTTATATCAAGCAAGAATCATGCAAAAGCAGTATCAATTAGAGTGGACAGAACGCTCTAGGATTTAATAATAGTTTCGCAATTATTGTCCGGGGCAGATGATGCCAAAAAACTCTAACTCGTGCATTGGTAACCCTGTGATCTCCAGATCGTTAAGCAAAGCTGCACCCAAATTGCGAGCAGGTTTCGGCCCAGTAGTTATAAAGAAAGGGAAGATGGCTTTCCCGGATTAGCTAAAACTTACGGGATAACAGTATTGCAGAAGAGTTACCGAAATGATAATGCTATTGACAACGGATTACTTTACCATAGCACTTAAGAGAAAAACAAGTAGAATGTTATTGCTGGCAACTCGACTGACGGCTTAATAGAAAGTCTAGGTTTAGTGGTTCTTAAAGATGATAAGCAATATTTTCCCCCCTATCGAAGCGAGCCCGCAGAATTGTGCGTTCAGTGCTAGATTTTGGAAAAATACCCGGAGTTGCGTCAAGTTCTGAATGAATTAGCGAGGGAAAATCTCGGAGGAAGATATTGGCGATTAAACTCAACTATAAAGTTGACGGGAAGCAACTAGATGCTGGACAATGCTTGCAGCAGCTGAGTCCTGTTCTGCAGCAGAAGATGTAGGGAGTTTAAATTGTCCTTGAGACTCTAGCAAGAAGATAAGGCGATCAGCTAATATCTAAAAGGTAGTTAGGAAATTAAAATTTCCTGAAACCTTTGATTATGATTATATAGCAGTTGCCAAGGCAGTTAACATCATCTCTGAATTCTAAACCCTTCTTCGCGTCTTCCCTAGCCCCTAGCCCCTAGTCCCTAGCCCCTCTTAAACCGCCTTGGCGGTTGCTATATTTCCTTCTTTCCCTAACCCCTAACTATAGGCTAACTTTCCCGCTAAGATTTGCAAGCTTTGCACTATCTCCAACGCACAAACCTGGTAAGACCGAACACACTTTTGCTCAATTGATATATTTTCCCGCAACAAATTCCAGAGCCAACTCTTCTGCTTCGCTAATTGGCATTCCTTCCTGTCTAAGCCTTCCTGTCTACCTTCCTGTCGTACCTTCGCTGCAAAATCATCGCGTGATAAATCACTGACTCACGCATAATATCCCCTCGCAGAAAGCTCTTGTAATGGTACTGATCTTGTCTCCAATTACGTAACCCAGCCAAACATCCCTGCTGTATGACCATTAAATTACTCTGAACCCGCCTGTCGGGAATCTCTGCAACTGGCAGGATGCCACTTGAGTTAAAACGCCTACAGGGTTTTGCTGTCCAGACTCAAAACGCTGTCAAAAGGCAACAGTCCGAGGGAACTCAAAAATATTTCAGACGGCTGTTCACCAGAGGCGAATCACATCAAATTCACTGGCGAGTTCTGGTCAAAACTATGCAAAGCATTTTGCCGAACTAAATCCGAACCAGTCTCCCTTAAATATATCAACGACTTGGCGCATTTCCTTAGCAGGAAAGCGGCGGATAATACTCGCAAGCGATATATTCCGCCATCCGAAACGGAATTCCTGCATCCGCTTCTGTCTGAAATTGCGGCAGTGGTAGTACGCGACGGCAATCTTCAAGCTTGCCTGCAAAATCAAAGCACTCAGCCTCGAATTGGTTCCAACAGAAAGTCTCTAGTCGGACTCAGTTCCGTTAGCCTTGAACTCGCGAGCGTTACCCAGCAGCACAGCTTGCAAAACTCATCCGCAAAGTTTTCGAGTCGATAAACTTGCAAATATTATCGTACGATCGCAATAATTTAGTATCTTTGTAGAGCTTACTCAACTTAATTATTAACCCAAAGATGTAATGCTCTGAGTAATTGGCTACCTACGCTTTTAATTCGCCATTAGCCGATCAGAAACAACTAATCGGGAAAATGTAATTCTCGCTGCCAATAGTTTCTAGCCATCAAAAACGTCCTAATTTCCCTCGCTAACTCGCCGTAAATTCAAGACATCACTCATTTTTTTAATTTGCATAGAAGTCCGTTCAAGCTGTTCTTTGTCCTGGATATCAACACACAAATCAATCAATGCCGGTAAACCCGGATAAGTCTTCACACTCGCACTGCGAACGTTTACATGATTGTCTTTCAAGTGAGATAAAACATCATTAAGAACGCCCACGCGATCGAGCACTTCAATTTGAATATTCACCGGGTAAGTATTCGGACGACCA
The DNA here is from genome assembly GCF_000180455.1 of Kamptonema sp. PCC 6506. Lineage (NCBI taxonomy): Bacteria > Bacillati > Cyanobacteriota > Cyanophyceae > Oscillatoriales > Microcoleaceae > Kamptonema > Kamptonema sp. PCC 6506. Next base: position 4,559 of record NZ_CACA01000337.1, on the reverse strand, counting down.
CCGTTCGGATTTGTCGGATTCCAACTCACAGGTACTAACCGATCCCCAGGAACATTGTCGGTATTAGAACAGCCTTGGCGATGAATTGAAATGCCGCGATTTTTAGTGACAATTCCAATAATTACCTCCCCTGGTATGGGATTGCAACAACCTGCCAAATGATACAATAACCCCTCAACTCCTGCAATTGGTGACTTGCTCGGAGATGAACTCGGCATCGACCGTGCAGGTGCTACTATTGGCACATTTAAAATCTCAGGAACTACCTCAACTTTTTGCTGTACTAAATCTCGCAGCCGATTTACTACTAGATTTAGCGTCACCTCGCCGTAGCCCAAACCTGCTAACAAATCTTCGACGCTGTGGTAATTGAAGCGTAGCGCTACAGAGTGCATTGGCTCAGATTTTTAATAAGGATTCAAAGCCATTTTTGCCCAGTTCCTTTTCCAATAATTCCCGACCGCGAGCTACATTTTCATCGCGGTGCGATCGCTTATACCACTGACGAATCCGGTTTTTTGCGCCGCTGGTCTTGACAAAATTTAGCCAGTCTAAACTGGGATGACCATTTTTCTGAGTCAAGATTTCGACAATATCGCCATTCTTTAAAAGCGAGTCCAGCGTCACCATCCGCCCATTCACCCGCGCACCTGTGCAGTGATTCCCAACTTCCGTGTGGATGCGGTAAGCAAAATCCACAGGCGTTGCATCTTTTGTCAGCGCTACTACATCGCCTTGGGGCGTAAATACGTAGATGTCTTCATCAAATAAATTATCTTTAACGCTCTCTAAATATTCCTCAGCATCCTTAAGGTCGCTTTGCCATTCCAGCAGTTGCCGCAACCAAGTAAACTTTTCGTCATCTCCTGTCACTTTGAGATTGCTAGAACCGCCGCTTTCTTTATATTTCCAGTGGGCGGCGATCCCGTAATCTGCAATGTGGTGCATTTCCACTGTACGGATTTGGACTTCAATGGGGCGGCCGCTATTGCCGATCACGCCCGTATGCAAAGATTGGTAGCGGTTCGGCTTCGGCAAACCGATATAGTCCTTGAAGCGACCGGGGATCGGACAGAAAGCATCGTGTGCGATCGCCAACGCCCGATAACACTCATCCTTACTTTCGACAATAATCCGCACCGCCGCAATATCATAAACCTGGTTAAACCCCTTCTGTCGGCGCTGCATCTTCTGGTAAATACCATACAGGTGTTTCGGGCGGCCGCTGACTTCATAGCACTTAATCCCCACACTATCCAGCCGATCCCGCAGAATGTCCGTCACCTCCGCCAGTTGCGCCTCCCGGTCAGTCCGCTTCTGATCTACCAAATCCTTAATTTCGCAATAAGCTTCCGGTTCCAGGTATTTAAACGCCAGATCCTCCAATTCCCACTTAAAGCGACCAATACCCAACCGATTCGCCAAAGGCGCAAAGATTTCCCGCGTTTCCAAAGCGATACTACGGCGTTTCTCGTCTGAGAGATGTTCCAGCGTCCGCATATTATGCAGCCTGTCCGCCAACTTCACCACGATCACCCGGATATCCTTAGCCATTGCCAGAAACATCCGCCGGAAATTCTCAGCTTGGCGTTCCGTCTTGCTGGAAAAATTAAACTTAGAAAGCTTCGTCACCCCCTCCACCAACTGCCGCACTTCCGCGCCGAACCGCAGTTCGATATCCTCAAGGGTGACATCAGTATCCTCAACGATATCGTGGAGGAAGCCTGCCGCAACCATCGCACTATTGCCGCCCAAATACCGCAGCATTCCGGCTACGGCCACAGGATGGCAGATGTAGGGCTCCCCAGATTTGCGATACTGACCCTCATGGAGCTCGTTGGCAAATTTAAAAGCCCGACAAATTAAAGCATTATCAGTCGAACAGCTAGCGATCGCTCCCGACGACTGACCATTAGCATCCCCATTGAGACATTCTTGTAACCAATCAGGAATGTTACAGTCATTTGAGATTGATGGAATCAGAGTGTTGGCATTCATAGGAGTCAGGATTTAAAAGTTACAAATAGATAGTGCAACAGAAGTTGCTTTCCGGTTGAACAGCAGACTTTCTGTATCTAGGTATACTAAGCTAAAATTGACACCTACAGTCAATCTGAAAAAGATTCCTGTATTGTCTGTCAACTATAGCTATCTAAATTGAGAAGAACCACCCTCGTAGGGAGGAAAAAATCTGATTTTAGGCAAATGCTCTGGTCAGTTGCCCTTGCCTTGTAAAATTAAGAACGTTTTGGGAGTAAAAGTACAGAGATCGCTACTTAGCCTTAAGCAGACCAAGCTTAGCTAAAAGCCGTCACAGACCGTCAATCCTAAATCAGCGTTTAACTCGCCTTGAAAAATATTCTCTAAGATTTAGGCTGCTGCGACTACAATGTACAACTTGCCTTAATCTTTGGAATCTTTAAAACATCTATCTTAATTATAGATATAAATTTCTTTACATTTGTTATGCTGTCCAAAAATATCTACCAGCACTACCAGCAATTTAAGCAACTTCTCCAAGAGCTCCAAACCGTTGCCACACAGGGTAATCTAGATCGGACAGCACTCTTGGCAACTTTTGGGGAAGCACAGCAATTTTTCGCAGGGCAAATCATGGGTTCAGACAGTGACGGGCTAGATCCGCCAGAAACACCGTTAGAGCAATCATACCTGACAGAAATACACAAGCAATTGCGTCTGTTGGGAATGGATATAAAATTTTTGCAAGCGTCGCGGGTTCTAGCCACAGCCCAAACCAGGCAAACAGCAGCAAGCGATCGAATTAACACCCTGATCCGCTACTGCGATGCCTTGTTGCAAAAAGGCACAGAATAAATAGGCTGTCTTAATTACAGCCAAAGCATAAACCAGTCATAGGAATATCGAGCCAAGGAGAAAAAAGCCGTGCAATGTCCAAAATGTAAGCATCCGCAGTTAGAAGAAGGAATGTTAAACAGCCACCTAGCCGTGAAGTGGTGCCCTAACTGCTACGGCATCTGGATACCCCCCAAAGAATATCAAGCTTGGCAAGAATATCAACGTCAATGGCCGAGCAAATCCCAGCCAAAAGGGAATGTCAGCCCCGACTTTGCCCCCTCACCCTATGACTCTAAAGCTGCAATGTGTCCAGACGATGGTCAATATCTCTCACGAGCCCGAATTCCCTTCACCAAAACCCCCGTCTATGTAGAGCGTTGTAGCGTTTGCGGTGGCATTTGGTGCGACAGCGGTGAATGGGAAACCCTCGAAAGTATGGGACTCCACGCCCAAATTGAGCAGATGTTTTCAGCCTCCTGGCAAGCCAAGGCCCGCCAGCAAGAACTCGCCGAAAGAGAACGCCAAGGTATAGTTGATAAACTAGGGGAAGAATTATCTCAGTATGTCTTTGCACTAGCAGAAGTTTTAGAAGATCATCCGAATGGAGATTTTGCAGCTTCTTACATTTTGCGAAGATTTGAAAGTAAGCGAAAAGGTCTGCCAGCTAAATAGATAATTGTTAACGGTTAACGGTTAACGGTTAACGGTTAACAAAGATTTCATGTCGAGACTGTGTAAGTCGTAATTGATAATTTAGGAGTTACGCATCGGGGCCTAGAAACCGGGTTTTTGAGAGAATCTGTGGGTACGGGCGAAGTATTTTCGTAAAAAAACCCGGTTTCTTTGGTTGGGTGCGTAAGTCCTGTAATTGTTAATAGCTATTCCTCCCCCATCTTCTCCATCTCCCCCATCTCCCCCATCTCCCCCATCTCCCATCTTCACTTATGACTAATTCCCTGTTTTGTGTCGAAAATCTGCGGGTAGCTTACCCAGAAAGAAATCAACAATCTAGCTGGGCAATTAATGACGTATCTATTACGTTAGAACCTGGGGAAAAATTGGGATTAGTTGGGGAGTCCGGGTGCGGTAAGTCAACTTTAGGACGTGCGACAATGCGGCTTTTGCCCAAGTCTACGCAAATTCAGGGGCGAGTTACCTTTTCCGGCGAATCTGTGTTTGAAATGAACCCGGAACAGCTTAGACGGTTTCGCGGCGAAGCGGTATCATTAGTGTTTCAAGATCCGATGACTCGCCTCGATCCTTTAATGACAATTGGGGAACATTGTATTGAAACTCTCAAAGCTCACGAACCGAAATTATCGCGATCGCAAGCCAAAGATCGAGCCATAGAAACTCTGGATGCTGTTAAAATTCCAGCTTCTCGCTGGTCGCAATATCCCCATGAGTTTAGCGGCGGAATGCGACAACGGGTAGCGATCGCTTTAGCTGTACTCCTCAATCCTAAACTAATTGTCGCTGATGAACCGACTACCAGTTTGGACGTAACAGTAGCCGCTCAAATTTTAAAAGAACTAACGCGGCTTTGCGAAGAGCGGGGGACATCGATCTTGTTAATTTCCCACGATTTAGCGATGGTTGGGGAGTATTGCGATCGCATTGCTGTGATGTACAACGGCAAAATAGTAGAAACTGGCCCCGTTGAGTCTGTGTTCCAAAATCCACAACACGAATATACGCGATCGCTCTTGAAAGCAGCTTTACACATTCAAAAGGATCGAGAG
>NZ_CACA01000338.1:0-22094 GCF_000180455.1 Kamptonema sp. PCC 6506 | reverse complement strand
TCATCGCGACTTGGTACGGAGTAAGTTACAGGAAAGTGGAGTAGGTTCGATGGTTTACTATCCGTTACCTTTGCACCTGCAACCTGTTTACAAATCGTTAGATTATCAGCAAGGTTCTTTTCCGATAGCAGAGCAAGCTGGCTGCGAGGTTTTGTCTTTGCCGATCTTCCCAGAAATCTCCAGGGATCAACAGGATCGAGTGGTTTACGGCCTCAAAGACTGTTTGAGCTCCCTCGCGGAATTTTTCGATTAAGTATTTGTACTTTCATGTACTATAGTTAAGAAAAAGAAATAAATTTTAGACTGGTCGCCGCTAGGGAGCGGGCAAAATTCTTGTTCGCAGACAACTGGGGATCAGTGGTCAGTTAACAGTTAACAGTTAACAGTTAACAGTTAACCATTACCCATTTCAGAATAACGAGAGGAAAATAACCGAGTGCGTCAGAATCAATTCACTCACGATAGACGCTACGATCCGCAAGCGATCGCTCAGTATTACCGCTCCCGCCCTTGGCAAGCGATTTGGCGAGCGCTAACGATTGTGTGGTCATTTGCGGGCTTTGTGCTGGGCATGATTTGGGACAGTTGGCAACATGAAGTCGCAGCACACCAGCCAGAACGAGCATCCCACCTGCGACAAATTCTTACCCGCTTGGGGCCAACTTTTATTAAAGTCGGTCAGGCACTTTCTACTCGGCCGGACTTAATTCGCAAGGACTTTCTGGAAGAACTGATCAAGCTTCAGGATCAATTGCCACCCTTTGATAGTGCGATCGCCTTTAGCATCATCAAAGCCGAACTCAAGCGCGACATAGACAGCATCTATAGCCAAATCTCGCCAGAACCAGTCGCCGCCGCTAGCCTCGGTCAGGTCTACCGAGCTCGTCTCATTAGCGGCGAAGAAGTAGCCGTGAAAGTACAGCGACCGAATTTGCAGCCAGTCATCGCCCTCGACCTTTATCTAATGCGATGGGCTGCGGGATGGCTGGCTCCCTGGTTGCCCCTGAATCTTGGTCACGACCTCACCTTAATTGTTGATGAATTTGGCATCAAATTATTTGAGGAAATTGACTACATTAACGAAGGGCGAAATGCTGAAAAATTTGCCGCCAACTTTGTCGATGACCCCACCGTTAAAGTGCCAAGTATTTATTGGCGCTACACCAGCAATTCCGTTCTGACATTGGAGTGGATTGAAGGCATCAAACTAACAGATACTCAGCGCATTAAATCCGCAGGTTTAGACACCGATGCTTTAATAGAAATCGGAGTCCGAAGCGGTTTACGACAACTATTAGAACACGGATTTTTTCATGCTGACCCCCATCCGGGAAATCTGTTTGCCCTCGCCGATGGCAGAATGGCTTACATTGATTTTGGGATGATGGATCAGCTAGAAGAACCAACAAAGGAAACTTTAGTTGATTCCGTAGTTCACCTAATTAATAAAGACTACCTTAACTTAGCCACAGATTTTGTCAAACTAGGATTTCTGACTCCAGATACAGATATTCACCCGATTATCCCGGCAATGGAAGCTGTGTTAGGAGACATCATCGGTGAAAGTGTTGGTAATTTTAACTTCAAGACAATTACCGACAGTTTCTCGGAATTGATGTATGATTATCCCTTCCGAGTTCCTGCAAAGTTTGCCTTAATTATTCGCTCTCTCGTCACCGAAGAAGGCTTGGCACTAACGCTCAATCCTAATTTTAGGATAGTTGAGGTAGCTTATCCTTATGTCGCGCGGCGTTTGTTAAATGGGGAATCGCCAGCACTGCGCCGCCGCCTAATTGAGGTATTATTCAAAGACGGCAAATTTCAGTGGGGCAGGTTGGAAAATATGATTGCGATTGCACGTTCCGATCAAAATTTCGACCTCTTCCCAACAGCACAATTAGGTCTGCAATACCTGCTCTCAAATGAAGGCGCTTTCCTGCGTCGTCAAGTAGTGCTAGCTTTAATCGAAGACGATCGGCTCCATACTCAAGAAGTTAGCCGCTTGTGGGATTTAGTTAAAGAAGACCTCAAACCTGGTCGCCTGTTCAATGCTGCCTTGGGCGCTTTAGCAGAATTTTCTACAGAAGGAGCCGCAGCTCTAACTCGATTTTAAATTTGCTAATAGTTAACTGTTAACTGTTAACTGTTAACTATTAGCCATTAGCCATTACCAAAAGGAATTATTTCGTGTATAACTTTCCCGAACCGCCTATATTTTTAATGTTCGCTGGTCTGCTAGCAGGTATAGCCTCTGGAACAGCATTTGAAGCCGTTCTCAAACAAGCCGTACAGAACTGGTCGAAAAACCGTTCTACAAGTACCCTAGCGAATATACGAAGCACACAATTGGTGATTCCTTTTTTAGGAATGATTGGCGGAGTTGGAATCTTTCTATCTTCTGGTTTAGAAATTTTTGGTTTTCCTAAAACGCTCTCTTACTCTGTATCAATACCTCTGACGATATTAACTGCGTGGCTAGTTTGGTTTCAGTTAGGTAAAGTTTTGAATCAGCTAGAAAAAGGAGGATCTCAATCATTAGATTTAGATTCTTGGAGCTAATTAGTATTAGGAAAAACGTAACGCCCCATCTTCGTAGCGACTTTACTGCCAAAATAGCGGCGTTACGGATAGTTTTTCTTCCCCTTCTTCCCTCTTCCTTCTTCCCTCTTCCTTCTTCCTTCAGCACTATTCAAAGCTAATGGCTAATTGTATCGTTACAGGCGCGGCGGGTTTTATCGGTTCTCACTTAGTAGAAACCCTGTTAAATCAAGGTAAAAATGTGATCGGTGTCGATCAATTTAACGATTACTATGATTCAGCATTGAAGCGCAAAAATATTTCTAACTTTGAAAATAATCCAGCCTTTAAAATGGAGGAAGGCGATATTCTTGCTTTGAATTGGTCATCACTCTTAGAGGAAACTGAGGTAATTTACCATCAAGCGGCCCAAGCAGGTGTCCGCGCCAGTTGGGGTGAAGGTTTCCGTGCTTATACTGAGCGCAATATCAACGCTACCCAAGTCTTATTAGAAGCAGCAAAAGATGCACCAAACTTGAACAGATTTGTGTATGCTTCTTCTTCTTCTATTTATGGAAATGCTGAATCTTTTCCTACCTCTGAAACTGCTTGTCCTCAGCCAGTTTCTCCCTATGGAATTACTAAGTTAAGCGGTGAACGTTTGTGTTTTCTTTATTATAAAAACTTTGGCGTACCAGCAACAGCACTGCGTTACTTTACTGTTTATGGCCCTCGCCAGCGTCCTGATATGGCTTTTCACAAATTTTTCAAAGCTATTTTGCTTGACGAAGCGATTACAATTTATGGCGACGGACAACAAACCCGCGATTTTACTTTTGTCAGCGATTGCATAGCTGCTAATTTAGCCGCTGCAAATGTACCGGAATCTGTCGGCGAAGTATTCAATATTGGAGGTGGAAGTCGGGTAGTTTTAGCAGAAATAATTAAGACAATGGAAAAGATTGTTGGTCGTCCAATTCGTATAAGTTTTATTGAGTCAGCGATGGGAGATGCGCGACACACTAGCGCCGATGTATCGAAAGCTGAGCAAATTTTAGGATATCAACCGCAGGTTTCTTTAGTAGAGGGATTGACAAAAGAGTGGCAGTGGATTCAGTCTTTATATGCTTAAAAATTCTGGAGTTTAAATTTAAAATTGTTAAATTTTTGAATTACCCAAGCTTTGATATTTCTTTGTAACCGAACTAGGAAACTTGGGGGAGCTAGTTGGGGGCGTTTTTCCGGTGATTTTAAATAGCGATAGTGCAAAAATACATCGCGGTAAGGAATATCGACATCTTCACCTGCACAAAGTTGAGCAAACTTGGAAGCAGATATACTCATGTAGTGAAGATAGGTAAGACGGCGACCGCGATCGTATAGAATGCCATCTATTACCTCAAATTGAGAAGACCAATGACTTCCCGTTACTTCTTCTGGCTGGTGATAAGCAAAGTTATAAAAAGAGATACCACTACGGGCCACTAAATAGTTAAATAAAGGTTGATCTGTTCCCCGTAACGACATAACTTCTGCTTCACCCGCCTTTAATTTAAGCAATAAATTGCTTGAATTATCCCGATTTAAAACTCCCTTTTTAGACGCAAACCAACCTGCACAGAAAATTTGTGATTCTAGTTTTTGAATAGTAAAAATTTTAGGGAGTATTTCAGATGACAAATCAAAGACATAATTTAGATCGGATTTATATTGAAAATCATTTGCTACCCAGTCGCACTCATCAAGTTTTTGATAGATATAATTAATATCGCCCATTAAAAGAGTATCGGCATCGAAATAGATAAACTTTTCAAAAGGGCCATCAAAACAACAAAATTTGCGGTGCATTCCCAAACAGTGAACGGGTTTCCCCCCTTTTGAGCGCCAAATTTGTTGAGCTTTGTGATGAGAAGTCCAAGCTTGAGTTGCAAAGTTTTCCCAGAAACTAATTGAATCACTATTATCAAATAAGATGACATTGTTTCGAGAGGCAATTTCAGCCCGAACTTTGTCTAGTTTGTTGTCATAAGGAATGACGCAAACGGGAATATCTTTTGCTCCATTGACTTCTAAGCTGTTTAATAAGGCAACTAAATGGTCATAAACAACATCATTAGCAAGAGTATAAATGCCGTTATTCATAAATCTTTATCAGTTATAAATTTGATTCACCGTAAGGCCTCCCAGAGGGCGGCGTTACGAAAAATTTAAGAGGAGAAACGGCGGAATAGCCTTTGTATTAAAGGAGATTTTTCTTCATGTAGGTAACGGTAATGTTTCCATAATTTCCAATAAGGGCTACCTGCTTTTATGGGAATGCCGGCCCAATGGAGATATTTTAACCGTTTGCCTTTGTCATAAAGGATATAATCTTTTTCTTGAAAGTGTTTAGAACCCGCCCAACTTCCTGGCTCTTCTTCGGTAGTTTTTACAAGATTACAGCGTTTAGAAATTAGCTTGAGAATCAGGTAATTTAATATAGGCTGGTCGGTGACATTTTGGGTAAAATCAAAATACTCTTTATGCTGCGAACATTCCTTTAAAATATCATACATTTGCTGTTCTGTAATAGTTCCTTTGCGAGAACCCCAAAATCCGCTATTAAAAACATCTTGCAGTTCTTCATTAGTGAAAATATTTTGTTCTTTTACTAAGGGTGAAAAGATATTACGCAGTTTTTCACTAGCATGATGATAATCGCAGCAAAAAAAGTCTACTTCGGAGAGTTTATTTAAATTTGATGCTATGTCTTCAAAGACAATAATATCAGTATCGATATAAATAAACTCATCAAGAGGGCCAAACCAGGCGGCAAGTTTCCGCATTTTATTGGGAAGTGCTAAAAAGTTGCGGTCAAATATTTCGGCAATTTTTAGGGTAAATTGCTCGATAAATTCCAGATTAGGGAAAAGTTGAACACCGTGTAAAGTGCTTAGTGTGGCTGCTATTTTTTGATATTCTGCGTTAAAAGGTATTAGGAATATCTGGACTTCGGGATTATAGCAGCGGATGCTATTGAGAAGGGCGATCGCATTTTCCATTACTCTGTCATTTCCCACAATATAAATGCCACGAGTCATATATTTTCTCAATGAGTTAAGCGTAATTTTCCCAATATCTTTTTAAATAAACTTGGTGGTGGATTAGGGGAATAGAGCTTTGGTGGTTCAGTAAAAATAGGGCGCTTTTCTGGTTCTCTAAGATAGCGGTAATGTAGAAAAATATCGCGATAGGGAAACTCAAAATTTTCCCCCGCACACACTTTTTCAACTACCTGCGGCGGTACGCCAATATAATGAATGTAAGTCAATCGATTTTTATTGTCATACAAAATGCGATCTTGCTCTTGAAAATGCGGCGATGAAACAGTACATCCGGTTTTTTCGGCGGTAAGGCTATAAGCAAAATTATAGCTAGAAATCTGACTTTTCATCACCATATAATTTAGCAATGGCTGTTCACCTGCACCCGAATATAAAATTTCTTTCTCTCCTGCTTTCAGTTGAGTTAAAAGCCACTCGATCGTAGCGCGATCGAAAATTCCTTGCTTGCTTCCATAAAATCCCGAACAAAATATTTCTGAATCTATGCGCTTTTGATCAAAGACTTTTAAGAGTTTAGGAGACTGAAGATTATAAACTTTACTGGGGTCAAGAAATTGAAAATCATAGACAACCCAATCATGGCAATCGAGTTTATTAAAAACAGCCTCTAGGGAGTTCATTACTAGAGTATCCGCGTCCATGTAGACAAACTTTTCAAAGGGGCCGTCGAAAGCACAAAAGCGCCGATGAGCTCCATAAAGCCTGAATTTCTTGCTATTTAAACGTTCAGGTGCAGCCTCCTGCATAAATTCATCCCATCGCTGAATAGATGCGTAGTTATCGTAGAGAAAAACGTTAGAACGCTTAGCTATTTCTGCACTAATCCTAGTAGTTCGATCGTCAAAAGGATAAACGCAAACGGGAGTATTTGCACCTAAGATAACTTCAATACTATTGAGCAGAGCAACCAATTGATCGTAAACTGTATCGTTAGCTAGCGTACAAATACCATTCATAAGTATTTAGAAATTAGTGACAAAATTAGACAGCCAATTGAGCAGATTTAATTCATGAAGAATGATTTGTCTCGCTTCTGCGATCGCCTCTTTTGCTGCATACCAATAATTCGGCGTAGCAACAACTTCTTTAATAAATTCTACACCTTTATCATCCAGACTAGGCAGCCGCAGAAAACATCCTGGTGGTAACAATTTATCCGCCGCAGAACTGCCATAATAAATTGGCAAACACCATGCTAAAAGAGAATCCCAAAGTTTTTCGCTAACATACCAGTCGTTATCAGCATAATTCTCAATTGCCAAATTGTAATAGTAGGGAGCCATCGCGTGCCATTTATTGTTGACGGAGCCATTACTATTAGCAAAACTTGGTAAATTGCGACCGTAAAGGTCAAAATTTAACTTTTGGTCTTGAAGCATTTTAATAAAGTCTAACCGACGGCGGTGGTTTGTTGTACGGCTAATGCCTGAAGTAATCCAAGAACAGAGTTTCGTTTTTGCTGGGGGCGGCATTTCATTTAATTCTCTAAAGGAATTTGGATGATACCATATCGCCGGCATATAACCTGGTGTAGGAGCAAAATCATCAGGGCCCGAAACATAACCGCAATAGTTTTTGGCTTGTTCATAGTTAGCTTTTGTAATATGAACAATTTCTTCTAAGGGTGGTTCGCGAATTAAGTAAATAATGCGTTCTTTGGGCACTCCCCGCAATGTTGTTTCTATGTTAGGTTCAGGAGGCTGCTTTCGCTGCCGTAATTGTTGTAACCATGACGTTTTTTTTACTTGCTTGGGGAAATCAAATTGATACATTAATAAAAAGTCTGGCTGTGGGGAATTAGCTAGCATTTGAATATTACCCCACTTGCCGAAATTCTGAGGAGTTTGTTGCCACAACCAGTCACTCTGATTTAAACCGGGGTAACTGGCAATCATGCCGATATTTTTTTGATTCATCGTCTTATTTTATCTTAAAGTACCTGTTCTTAAAATATCTGTAACACCACCTTGGCTTACGTGCCATAACTACCCAGAGGGGGGTGTTACGTTAGTGGGCACATAGAATCTTCTACATAGCTTAAAATTTTAGTAATTCTATTTTCCCATGAAAACTGGCGGACAAAATCTATAGTTTCTGGATAGCCGTCTATCCTCTTTGGATAAATTTCTAAAGTTTTTTTTATACTTTGTGCAAACCGTACAGGGTTATCCGGTTCGCACCAAGTAGCAATTATATTCGCGGACTTAAATTCCATCAAAGACGGTATTTCAGTTGCTAAAATGGGAGTTCCCGATGCCATATAATCAAAGAATTTTAAGGGGGAAGTAAAGGTTGCCGCCTCTGTCAAACAATGAGGATGAGCTAAAATATCTGCTGCTTGTAACAAGCTAGCAAGCTGATTTTGAGGGAGGTAGCCAAGAAAAGTAGTATTATTAACTTGCTTTTCTCTAGCTAGTTGCTGATAGGCTGTTACTTGAGATTGATTGCCGCCTGCGATCGCAAACAGAATTTCCGGTAATTTCTGAGCAACATCTATTAGCATATCTACACCTTTAAAGGGGTAAAGTCCTCCTGCATAAACAACTAAATGCTGACTTCCACTTACTAGCAACTGTTCGCGCCATGCCTTAGCTGCTTCTGGGTTTCTTACCAAAAATAAATGATTAAAACCATTGTGCAGTCTGATTACCTTTTCAGGTGGCATTCCATATTCAATCATACTATATCTGACTGTATTAGCAACAGTTACAGCAATTTGAAATAGAGGATTGTGGACGATCTCTGGTTCAAATTGCTTTGCCTCGTGATGGTGCTGTTCGTAGATGGCGGGAATTCCATTTTTTATGGCAGCTTTAACAAAGTTCCAGTCACGAGTATGCACTATTTTAGTATGCTTGCGTAGATGGAATGGTAAATAATATTTTGACACTATTGTGCTAGAGTTATTCCATTTTCCTCCAAAGCGATCTACGAACCAAGGCATCGGCAGAGGAGCTACTTTTAATTTTTCTTGAATATTATAAAGCTTTGTAAGTGCATCTTCCGGTTTTCTCGGCTGAAATGGAAGTAAAAAATTAACAGGATTAAAATTTTTTTTCCCAAGGTAAGTCAATACTGCTGAGTAACCGAGATTTGCAGCCGCATTAGCAGAATGTGCAACCTGCACTAAGCTAGCTATGTTAGCTTGAGGTAAGACATTTCTAGTAAAAAAAACATAGTATTGTGACATCTTATTTCCTACTTGCTCATCTGCCTTTTTACAGTGTTTTCCATAACTTCTAAGATTTTGAGAATATTAGTAGCCGAGTGAAATGATTCTTTGATTAATTCCTCTCGCTCTTCTTGAGAATCTACCAAGTCGTCCACAAGTAATTTCAGAAAACCAATCATGGGGTTAAGGCGAGTACGAACTTCATAAGAACTTCTAATTAAAGCTTCATCGCGAGCTGCTTCTTCGGCAAATTGCATATAGTAGAGACGAGCATAATAACCGCCTTTTCCTAAAAGTTGGTCGTGAGTACCAATTTCCACTACTCTGCCGCGATCGATCACAGCAATTTTATGAGCTTTTTGGACTGTCGAGAGGCGGTGAGCAATTACCAGAGTTGTGCGATCGCAACTCAACTTATCCAGAGCTTCTTGTACAGATCGCTCTGAAACGGTATCCAAAGCACTGGTTGCCTCATCTAAAATTAAAATCTCTGGATTTTGTAGCAAAGCCCTAGCAATTGAGATTCTTTGACGCTGACCTCCAGACAAGATCACGCCGCGATCGCCAATCTGCGTATCTAATCCTTGCGGTAACTGCTCAATAAACTCGTAAGCATTCGCTCGTTTAGCAGCTTCAATAATTTCATCTTCTGTCGCTTTTTCTCTGGCGTAAGCAATATTTTCCCGTACAGAAGCATTAAATAAAAACGTATCTTGACTAACAATTCCCATAGCTTTTCTCAAGCTTTTTATATTGAATTCTCGGATATCTTTACCATCTATTGTGATGCAGCCAGAAGTAGGATCGTAAAATCTAGGTAATAAATCCGCCAAAGTTGACTTACCAGAACCCGAACTTCCTACCAAAGCTAAAGTAGTACCGTGAGGGAGAAATAAATCAATTTCATTAAGAACTAAATGATCGTGGTTGGGATAAGCAAAAGATATTTTATTAAAATGAATTCCTGACTCTAAATGAGTGTAAAATATAGAACTATTGAGCATGAATGGTTTGTCGTTGCGGTCTAGAAAATCATTCACAACCTCTACGCTCGCTGAGGTATTGGCAAATTGACTGCGAGCGCTATTTAACTGCGAAATTAAAGGAATTAGTCTAAAAAGTACCAGAAGATAGGTGAGCAAAACAGTAGAAATAGATTCTATTTCGTTAACAAATATTTTGCGACCAATAAATAAAATAAAAATGACAACAATTAGATTAACAACTTCATTGATAGGAGAAATAGCAGCATAGTTTGCTTGGGCTTGGAAATCGGCAGTTTCTCGTTTCTGAATTAACTGCTTAATTCTTTCATACTCCTTTTCTTCATTCCCAGTGGCTTTAACTAATCGAATGCCACTCAAAGTTTCCAAGACTCTAATTGAATAATCTTTAGACATTTCTGAAAGCTGCTGTCCAAAGTATTTTGCTCTGGTAATCAGGAATTGATTTGCTAAGGCGACGAAAGATAGTAAAAATGTTGAAGTTAGCGTTAGTTTCCAAGAAATTGAAATTAGCAAGCCCACAAAAACCAAAAGAGTAATTGAAGTAGTAAACATTCCTATAGCTGTACCAACTGCACTAGCAGTGCGACCAACTTCCCCACCCAGGCGGTTAATCAGATCCCCCACTTTAGTTTTAGAGTAAAAATCTAAATCTACTTCTAGCAAAAGCCGCAAGCCTGCTTCTCGTAAGTCAAAAGCCAAAGAGCGCGTTAACGAAGTCGCCACTAAAGTATTAACATAAATAGCAATATTCTTAAAAACAATTGCCAAGACAATCGCTGCTGTCATCAATGCCAAACGATGGGATTGAGGCATTTCCTCAAAAGGATACATCAGCGTTTTAATTAGAGGTGGAGCGCCGCGTAGTTCAACTGCCTGATCCAACAAATTTAGAAGCACTGGTACAATCAAAGTAGTGCTTATACCATTGAAAAAAGCTCCTGAAAAGCCTAGCATCACAGTCAGCAAAATCCTACCGGGATATCGTTGGGCAAATTTTAGGAGTAGCTTATTTGCAGACATGGTGGGTTCTCAGCTAAACAGTACCAGACATCAAATTCTCCATAGATTACAGCAAGTTACCAGACTCCATCTAGCAACTTAAAAATTACCTGATTCGATCTGCAATTAGGTCGGAAAGTATAGATGCCATTGCCTGAATACTATATCTCTCTACACATCTTTGCCTAGCTTTCATTCCTTGAGAATTCGCAGATGCCTGATTCTTAAATATCCATTGAATTTTCTGGGAAATTTGAGATGGAGAACTAGGCTCAACCAAATAACCTGTAGCACCTAAAATTTCTGGAATATCTCCCACTCGTGTAGACAAAATTGGCTTAGCCATTGCCATGCCATCCGTCAACTTTAGTGGAAATTGGGCCACTGCTGTAGGAGTATCTCGCTGAGGAACGACTACAATATGAGCAGCCGCTATCACCCCAGGCATTACCTCGACAGGAAACTTTGGTAATTTAATAATCCAACGTCCCCATTGTTGCACAAGTCTATCGTCATAGTCATCATAAGGGCTGCCACCTACAATCACTAACTTTAAATCTGATTCATTTAACTCCTCCAGCGCCATTAAAACATCCTCAACGCCCTTGTGAGGTCGCGGTGCACCCGGAAACATCAAAATTCGATACCCGGAGAGACCATAACGCTCTCTACTTATTTCTGGATTATACTTAGCGGGATCGAACATTTCAGTATCTTTGCCATTGGGTAAATATATCCCACCAAAACGCTGTTGCAAAAACTTACTATTTACAGTGATCGCATCAGCACGAGCTATCAATTTTTCCATCCACTTGATATATAGTGGATGATCTAGCTGTTTCAACTGACCATTTTTCTTAAAAATATCTCGATACAATTGTTTGAGAGAAGGACTATACTCCCACCGATCTCCACCATACCAGCTCAGTTCCCAGTCATCAATATCTAAGATTACTGGACGGCGATCTTGCAGCTTTTTTAATAGAGATAAGCCAAAGCTAGCTGGCTTAGGTTTAACTGCGTAAATAATATCTCCATCTATTTTTTTTAAATGTTGTTTAATTGCTCCCAAAAACTCAGGATAGTTCTTTCCCGGTGCAGCATAGAGGGGAATATTCCTGGGAGGAGTAGCATAAAGTTCTTTGCCGAATTGAAATCCGACAACTTCTACCTCATAATTTAGTTCGATCAGAGCTTGAGCAAGGAGAAAGGCACGAAGTGCTTCTGCTCCCGACAAATCGCTCACGACTAATGACACTTTCACTCTTGTTATTTATGGGAAATTTGATTTATTTTCCCGCTTAATAGAGATTTTGTCAATATTGATAAATACCACAGTACTTTTATCTTATACGCCAAGGATTTTTTAGTTGATTGGGCAATAGAAATTTAGCGCCACGATCGAAAATTCTAGTAAAGAGCGATCGCGTCACATTTTTTGCATACTGAGGTCGGTAAGGATAGGTACAGTGTAGTACCTTAACTGGCTCATGAATACTGTACAATTCTTTCCACTTATCTAGATAATTATAACAGGGTGGCAAGATTTTCATCGTCGGTTTTACAGTTTCAATGGCAGCAGCAAAAGCACCTTGATCTTTTAACAATAACAGATGTTGATGGGCAATAACAAGCTGAAAATATTGGTGGAAATGCTGAAATAAAATCTCAACTTGGCTACTTTTTATAAACGCCATAAAACCGCCGTTGTATTGAATACTATTTTCTTGAAGCGGTAGTCCAATGGATTGTAGAGTCGGCAAAATTTCTTGCTTAACTCTCAACAAGTTTGAAGCTTTAGCAATCGAAGGTTGAACATCTTCTGTCACCAAAAAATCAACTTCATCTAAATCATCGAATACTTCATTTATTGGCGATAGCAGACAAATATCACAATCCATATATATCGTTTTTTCAAAAGGGGATTCTTGATATAAAAGCATCTTAGCTTCTCGCGAAGCCAAAACGGGATTTTCACTAGAGGGTGCTGGTTTCAAGATGACATTCCCAAAAGCCTTAAGCAAAGGATATAAAATCCAAGGGATTCTATCTACCAAAATGATAATTTTTTCTTGGTGAAACTTCCTCACAGAAGCCAAAAAATGAATGCAATCCTGAAAGGAGTAAAGACCTGTTAAAATAGTAATAAACCCTTTTTTTTCTAATTTCATAATTCCCGTTATTTACCTTTTTATTTTAACTTCTATGTAGTCAAGATTTTCAGCGCTTTATTTTAATCAAAAAAGTAGTTCAATATTTGATATAGTATTAATCAGTGCGTCCATTCCCAAAAACTCTCACTCCAATCATCTCGGTAATAGAAACTTCCTTTCCATTCATAAAAATGGACAAAATCATTTAAGTTAACTTCTTTATGGACATCTCTAATCATGTACAGTGGTTTATTGCCATAAAAAGAAGCCCACATAGTATAACTGCTCGGTGCCCCGATAATATAGTCGCACTTAGCTAAAGCATACATATCTTCAATTAAATGATTGTTGCCAAAAATATAGTTAAACTGCTCAAATAAACTGCTTTCTTGCTTTAGGTTAGAGCAGATTAAAAATTTGATGTTTTTACCTATAAATAGGTTTTGAACGGAGTTCATTACTTTGATATATTGCTCAGTTTGATAAAAGTATCTTCCTTTTTGGTGTTGAGCGTAATCACCCTGACGAATATGCACTCCGATGACAATATCAGAGTCAATTCTGATATTTGACATCAGACTATTTACATGATACTGATATTTGTCTAGGGGAGTAAAGTAGGCTCTAATTTGAGGAGCATAATCGTATAATTTTTTTGTGTCTTCTACAAACCATCCATCTCGAAACAACCAGCCTTTAAAACAAAATATAGATCTTTGCTTAAGTTCGTTTTTATCTTGATAATTATTCCAATTAAAAGGCTTTTCTCGGCTAATTTCTTTGACTTTCACAATTCCTTTTTCAGTTAAATAACGGGCGATAGTATAAAATTTACTACGAATAAACTTATTCCCTTTTATGGTAATAGCCAGAGGGGGATAGCAACATGAAAAATCCCTAGCACTACCTTGAAAGAAATCAGCATATTCTTCAAAAGCTGGATTAATAACCCTTAGATTATTCTCAATCGCAAAAGCAATAAAATTAGCAAAAAGTAGCAATCTATTACCCAGTTGCCCAGATTTTGCAGCAATTACTAGCATATTTGATTTTCTCCACTTTTAACTAATTTTATTTAATGCTAGCTATGACGCTGTTGATGCCACTGCCAAGCATGAGATACGATATTATCTAAATCTGGATATTCAGGAATCCAACCCAGAATCTGTCTAGCTTTCTCACTACTTCCAACTAAAATAGGCGGATCTCCGGGGCGGCGATCGCACTCTAAAGCTTTTATTTCTCGCCCCGTTATTTTTCGCGCCATTTCTATCACCTCTTTAACTGAAAATCCACCTCCATTACCTAAGTTAAAAAAGTCCGACTTCCCACCCTTTAATAAATATTCTAACCCTAAAATATGAGCAGATGCTAAGTCATTAACATGAATATAATCCCGAATACAAGTACCGTCAGGGGTATCATAATCCGTGCCGAAAATCGAGATAGAATCTCGCTTACCCAAAGCAGTTAGTAGCACTAAGGGGATGAGATGAGTTTCTGGGTTGTGATCCTCTCCTAACAACCCATTCGGATCGGCACCGGCAGCATTAAAGTAGCGAAAGCTAACAGATTTCAAGTTATAAGCTGCATCAAAATCTGATAATATGCGTTCTACCATTAACTTAGTAGCACCATAAGGATTGATGGGATTTTGGGGGTGATCTTCCGTTAGGGGAACCTTATTTGGCACGCCATAAGTCGCACAAGTAGAAGAAAATACAAATTTATTGACACCAGCAGCTAACATCGCTTCCAAAAGGGTGAGAGTTCCTACTACATTATTGCGGTAATATTTGGCAGGATCGGTGACAGATTCGCCTACATAGGCATAGGCGGAAAAGTGCATTACTGCTGTAATATTATGAGTGGCAAATAAACGATCTAAAAGGCTGCGATCGTTGGTATCTCCAACTATTAATTTTACCTGTAAAACTTTTTCGACTAACTCTTGATGCCCGTAAACTAAGTTGTCTAAAATTACTAAGTCATAACCTGCTAGTTTCAGTGCTAGAACGGCGTGAGAGCCAATATATCCAGCTCCACCTGTCACTAAAATAGTTCCCTTTTCTGTGTTCATTTTTGCCTCTGTTACTTTTGTGTTCTTATCTAATTTTCGGGGTGGAAACAGAACTTACGCATTAGTTATTTAAGGTTTATCTCCGGGCGATATAATTGCTGGAAATATGACTTTACTAAAAAATAGGAGCGTAAGTCATAGATAATTTTAAACTTTAGTCAACGAACTTGAGCCGACCGATTTGGATATAGTCAAATATGCGGTTAATTTGATGGCGTTGTTCTTCAGTGATTTTGTCATCAGAAAGTAGGGCCGAAGTCAGCAGGAGATGGTCTCGGCGACTGAGTTTACCTGATGAGGTGATTCGCTCTATCATGTGATAAATACCTAAGTTTGATCTGTTTTGAGGTGTTCGCAACATAGAGTCTTCTCTTTGAGCTAGCCCTTTGCAAAGGCTCTGAGCCAGAATTGGTTTAACCGCAGCAGGTTCATAAATTACCAGTATACAAGCACGCTCTGCTAGGATTTTCTATTATTCAGTTTTAGTTGTAGATCGGAGCATATTTTTAGTAAAATAAATAAAGTTGAACAAAGCTGAGGGGCAATTTTCATGGAGGTTTACAGGTTGCCGATACTGTCGGACAACTATATTTTTTTACTCCACGATCGCGATCGCAACATTGCAGCCGTAGTCGATCCGGGACTTGCACAGCCAGTATTGCAGCAACTTCAAGCACTTGGAACCCCATTAACAGCAATTTTCAACACTCACCACCATAACGACCACATAGGCGGTAACTCAGAACTGTTGCAACGCTTTCCCTACGCCAAAGTTTATGCCGGAATCAAAGACCGAGGCAGAATCCCTGGAGCCGAGGTATTTTTAGAAGATGGCGATCGCGTCAGTTTTGCCGCTCAAACTGCCCAAATCTTCTTCGTACCCGGACATACCAAAGCTCACATTGCCTATTATTTTCCCCCCAACCACCCCAAGGAGAACGGGGAATTATTCTGCGGCGACACCCTATTTGCTGGTGGCTGTGGTCGTGTCTCTGAAAGCACGCCAGACCAAATGCTAGCCTCCCTCAACAAACTGCGAGCTTTACCAGATAATACTAGAGTCTGGTGTGCCCACGAATACACCCTCAAAAATCTGCAATTTGCCCTGACAGTAGATCCCGATAACCCAGATTTACAGCATCGCTTCGCCAAAGTCAAGGCTGCCAGAAATCGCTCGGAGGCAACCATACCCTCGACGATCGCACTAGAGAAAAATACCAATCCATTTCTACGATGCGATCGCCCCAACCTCCAATCAGCCACCAACAGCAAAGATCCTACACTAACCTTTACCCGTCTACGGCGGATGAAAGATCAATTTTAATGTGCGATCGCTAACAGCAAGCAACCTCAAAAGCCCAACACAATTTTTATTTTTATATATTTTTCCCCCTGCTCCCCCTGCTCCCCCGCTCCCCCGCCCCTCCCCCGCTCCCCTGCTCCCCCGCTCCCCCGCTCCCCTGCTCCCCTGCTCCCCATCTCCCTCTTCCCTCAGCTACAAAAGACAATCGGAACTCAAAAATTCTAAATAACTGTTACTCAATTCTTTCACCGCCAACTCATAGAACTTTTGGCCATGTTCAGGTGTCGCCAAAGCGGGATCGGAACCCATGCGACCATCAGGATAGCGGCGGCGAAAGTCAGTTGCGCCGTAAATTTTGTGTCCAGAAGGAACATTTTCTGATAGCGGTGCTTGCTTAATTGCCTCTGGATAGAGATACTGAGTTAACGCCACTTCACTAGGTGTGGCATGGGAACCTTCGCGATCGCCATACAATTCCTTTGCTAACTTGTAAACAGAACTGCACATAAACCAATTGCCTACGGAACACTGCACTAAATCAGCATTCTTAATGTTCAAATCTGACAAATGAGCGTAAGTTTCAGAGAAAGCAGCCTTCATCGTCGCAATATTGCCACCGTGACCGTTAATAAAGAAAAACTTAGTAAAACCAGATTTTGCCAAACAAGTGATATAATCACGGATCACGAGCATCAGAGTGCTGGGTCGCAAACTAACCGAACCAGGGAAATCTGTATGGTGTAGGGCCATCCCGACATTAATTGTCGGCCCCACCATTGCTTTCACCTGTTCGCCAACACCCTTAGCGATCGCCTCCGCGCAAATCGCATCAGTTCCAATCAACCCCGTAGGCCCGTGCTGTTCCGTCGAACCAATCGGCAGAATCATACCCTGAGATTGCCCTAAATAGGTTTCCACTTCCGGCCATGTACTTAAATGCAGCAACATTATAAAAATTAAAGAAATCTTAATGTACAAACTTCATCTTAACGACCAATACCGCTTGTGAACTTACTACTTTACATCAAGCTCAACTTTAGAGTTTTACGTATTTTTACCAGTGGTATTACTTAACGTTAATAATTTAACCATTATATAACCAAATCTTTACCTCTTAATAATCTTTTACCTGTACTATTAAAGACATCCCCCTATTAATTCAGTACAACCTGGTTAACTCTTAAGTGGGTGATGTTTAATATAATCAACGCCAACCCCTAGAAACAACCAGGCATCAGATGCCTGTACACAGCCAGACAGCGCTGCTACTGCAACTGCTCAACACCTGAATTCGTTTTGTAAGGCTAGCGTTCCCATGCCTACCCTGTATAAGCAACTCAATCAAGTTGAGCGCCTGTTTGTTGGATGGAATGGCAGAGAACTGAAAGCAAGCGGTTCTGCGATCGCTTAAAGGCGATCGCTGTACTAAGAGCGCCTAAGCTACTGAAGAAGGCGGCTCCCAACAGCCACAAACAAACATAACTCTACCAATATTTATGTCTTCTGCTGAATTAAGCGAAAGTCCTTCAAGACCAGCTACAAAACAAACTGGTCGCATACTATTACTAGAAGGTGAAGAGCTGCTTAGGGAAATGCTGGCTTTAGCTTTAGAAGAGCAGGGCTACGACGTGCTTGTTACTAATGACGGGCGCAACGCACTTCCATCGGTGCAAAGTTCTTCTTTTCACCATCATGACGAATTTCCATTCAACCTGTTAATTATGGATTCAATTAACGGTTTGGATCTGTGTCGAATGTTACGACATCAAGGAAATCCAGTACCAATTTTAATCGTTGGTGCCAGAGGGAGTGCTAACAACTGCGCCTTTTACTTAGAAGCAGGAGCTGATGACTACTTAACAAAACCTTTTGGGATACGAGAATTTGTTGCCCGCTGTCGCGCCTTGATGCGTCGCCAGCGTTTAGGTCAACTACCCCATCCTGTAATGCTCCAATATAAGAGCATAACTCTTTATCCTGAAGAGTGCCGAGTCATTGTTCGCGGCGAAGAAGTGAAATTTTCTCCCAAACAGTTTCGGTTACTGGAACTATTTATGAGTTACCCTCGGCGAGTTTGGTCTCGCGATCAGTTGCTCGAACACATTTGGGGTCACGATTTTATTGGAGACAGCAAAACTGTTGACGTTCACATTCGCTGGCTGCGTGAGAAATTGGAAATAGAACCTAGCAAGCCAGAGTATATTATCACCGTGCGAGGATTCGGCTATAGATTTGGTTGAAGTAATCATAAGAGTAGTTCTGAGGCGGGCCCTACCCGCCTTACTTTTTTAGTAGAAATCAAGTAATGAATATTGTATGAATTAACTGTATGAATTAACTAGCAGATCTAGATAGTTTCCACATCCAAAACGCGATCGCCCCCAAAAACAATAGCCCCATCAAACCAGCCAGAGGATTGCGGTCAACACCCGTAATCCAATCAGGAACAGAGCCAGAATATCGTACCAATTGCCCCACATTAATAATATAATAGCTCCAGATTAAACCTGCATGAAAGCCCATCGGCAAACCGAGGCGATTTTGGTGCGATCGCTTCGCCCAAACCAAAATTAAACCCAACAACAACAAACCCGGAAACTGAGGCCAAGTCCGTAACATTTCCGACAGCGGCTTCAAAAAATGAGACAATCCAAATACCAGAGCATTAACCCAAAGCGACACCTTCAAACTATAGTCCCGCTGCAACTCATCCAATAGCCAACCTCGAAATACCAACTCCTCAGCAAAACCCACTCCCAAACCAGTTGCTAATCCCTCTAAAATCAATTTAATTCCCCTCTCGGACTCCTCCCACGTCAGCCAGCCCAAGAGTCCCTCAAAGCCAAATAAACTAAAGGTAAGCAAAGCACCAATTCCAAACCCTCCCAGCAAATCTAAGGCATTTTCCCTCGTTCGCACCAACCCATAGCTTTTGAGCAAATGAGGTCGTCGGTAAACCTTCTTTCCCCACCATTGCACCAGCAACATAAACTCCCCGAATAGTAACCCCATAGTCAGAATAGTTGCTAAGTTACTATCCTTAACCAGCAGATAAATCGGTGCGGCTAGCGGTAGCCAAATCGAGAGTAAGCTAATAAGAAAAATCCCCAATCTTAAATGGAGAGGGTAATCAGATATCTTAAGATAATTTGCCATTATATTATGCCCGGTTAAATACTTGTCATTGCGAGCAAAGCGAAGCAATCTCAAAACCTTGCGATTGCTTCGCTTCGCTCGCAATGACAGATATCCATTAGTCAATCATCAAAAATTTCTAGCCATTCGTAATTCGCGAACTAATTGCTGAAGGCTAACCCTCATCTTACTCATCTGGTTCAATTGTGCTGATCAGTCCGTGATTATTCAACGTTTCGCTGTAGAACTCAGCGTGCTCTTGAGCGCAGATAATCACCACTGCGAGTCCGTTAGTATGAGCTTCCATCATAATATTCACAGCCTGCGGCTGAGTCAGACTCGGTACCGTGTGCATCAAAGTTTGCACCACATACTCCATAGAGTTGAAGTCATCATTGTGAAGCAAAACCCGATAGCGCGGTGCAATTTTGCGGACTGTTGAACGCTTTTCAATAGTCTCGACAGACACGACTCTATCCCCTCCGTAAATTATCTAAATTCGTCAATTGCTCTAAACGGTGCGGGAGCATTTTACTTTAACATAGTTTAATCAACTATTAAAATCCCGACAAGGTATAGCAACCGCTTTCAGCGGTTAGGGGCTAGGGGCTAGGGGCTACGATGCTCAGGAAAGAAAGGGAAGAGGAGAACAGAGGAAGAGAGTTAATCGTTTGTGCCATGAGCGAGTGTCTTAACGGCCTTGGCGGTTGCTATAAGTGGGGGGACAAAATTAAATTTCAGGTAGGCGATCGCCTACAACCATTTATAGCTATGAGTTACAGGCGATTGGCGGCGATGGCTATGCCGGTCAAAGAGATTACCCACTCTATAAGAAAAGAGAGCACAACTGTACTGAATTTAGCAACAAACCGCTATATTAGGATGAAGAGAGTCCCTGCCTAATCTCTAGAATTTGCGATCGTGCCGTCTATGAAACGTAAACCGAAGTCTTCCACCGCTAGAACCGGCCCCGGCGAACCCTGGGATGAAATGGAATCTGAAATCCCCATATCCCGCAGTGGTGCGTCCCGGCGTTCAGCCACCGCTGGTAAATCTCTAATCAATTACGCATCTTTAGGGATTTTAGCAGCCATCTTTATTTTGGGAATTGGCATCGGTATTGCCTTTAGTTCTACCGCAACAATTAGCCCAGAGAACGTAGCTTCCCGCGAATTTATCGATCGCAGTGCCCCTAATGCTGAACTCTGCGTTCAGTATGGAGCTAGTGCGATGGTGACAGATATGCGGGTTTACGTAACCCTCAATCCCTTTAACGTCTATATCTCTCAGCCGGCGATGACACCAGGATGCGTCCTGCGAACAAATAACTGGGCGATTTTGGAGCAAAGAAGATTAATTACTCAAGACCAAGTACGTGATTGTAAAAACCGCATGAATACCTTTGGCTTCACAGGTACTCTGGAAGGCAAACCTGACATTAATTGCATCTATCAGAATAGCAGTGCCAAAAATCTATTCCTGAATCCACCTGGAGCCATTGATACTGGGCCTGATACTCAAAATTTCTAGTTAATTGTTAACGGTTAATTGTTAACTGTTAACTGTTAACTTTTAGTAACCACCAAGGTAATTATCCGTAACGCTGCTCTCTGGGCGGTTAGGATACAGCCTAGAAACCGCCTAAAAGCTGGCGTTACGTAGAGTTATCCAAAAATACAACTTAGTCTGTTCATCTTGGCGGTGGCGATCGCTAAAAACCTAACTTTTCCAAGACAGGGCGAGTCGAAACAACGTGGCGATCGAGTCCAAGTTTTTGAGGCTCCACCCCTAAAGCTAGAGCAACCAATTGGGGCAAATGTAACACTGGTAAACCTAGCTTGCGATCGATTACCTTCTCAACTTCCGGCTGACGCGAATCTAGATTGAGATGGCACAAAGGACAAGGCGTTACTATACAATCTGCACCTTTGTCAATAGCTTCTTCAATATGCGATCCCGCCATCTTAAAAGACTGCTCGGTAGCATAGCTCGAAAGCGGCCAACCACAGCACTGAGTCCGCCCTCGGTAATAAACGGGTGTCGCCCCAACCGCCCGGAACACATTTTCCATAGATTCCGGCCGAAACGGATCGTCATAAGGGTTGTTGGTTTGAGCTCGCAGCAGGTAGCAGCCATAAAATGCCGCGCAGTTTAAATTAGACAGCTTGCGAGTAACTCGATTTTGAATTTCCTCTAGGCCATAATCTGCCACTAAAGCCCACAGCAGATGTTTGACCTCTGTACTTCCTTTATAAGGAGAACAACCTTCTTTGGTCAGTAAAGCATTAATCTGACCAACATAAGCGGGGTCTGTTTGCTGAGATTCCTTCAATCGTTCATCTACATGACCGAGGACTCCTTGACAAGTGCTGCAATGTGTAAGCAAAGGCAAGTTAAGTTCTTCCGCTAAAGCAATATTGCGGGCATTGACAGTATCTTCCAGCAGTTGGGAATCTTCTTTAAAAGTGCCGGAACCGCAGCAAGAAGCCTTTTTGAGTTCTAACAGTTCAATCCCCAGAGCTTGAGTCAGCGCTTGGGTAGACTGGTAAAGTTCTCGGCACGCGCCTTGGGCCACGCAACCGGGAAAGTAAGCATATTTGAGAGTTGGGGATGGCATGGCGATC
>NZ_CACA01000339.1:0-10522 GCF_000180455.1 Kamptonema sp. PCC 6506 | reverse complement strand
TCGAACAGGAAAGATACAGATTTCCCCTCTGCTCCTCTGCTCCTCTGCCCCTCTACTCCCCATTCTCATAGCCTACCACCGATGGCGGGTGCTGGATGCCCCCTAGCTTCGGTTCAGTGTCAGTTAGAAAACTGGCAAGGGTTTTTTTTAAGATCCCCGTTTCGGATAAGATTAAATACGCGGCATCCAACGAGGACACCATCTATGAGTCAAGACGACATTTTTGTTAAAGTTAAGAAAATTGTGGCGGATCAGCTTGAAGTTGACGCTAACGACGTTAAGCCAGAATCCAGCTTTGCTAACGATTTAGGAGCAGATTCCTTAGATACGGTAGAGCTGGTTATGGCGTTAGAGGAAGAGTTCGATATCGAAATTCCAGACGAGGCCGCAGAAGGTATTGCTACGGTTCAAGCCGCTGTAGACTTCATCAATAGTCAAGTTGCAGCACCAAAAGCTTAAGATAAGCGCGTTTCCCCTCCTCGTTCTCTTTTGAGAGGGGGGAAAATAGGATTGAAAACTCTTCCTTTGTTCTGCGTTCTCGGTGTTTAATTTCTTGAAATCGAAATCATGGCAAATTTTGAGCGTAAGCGCGTTGTTGTAACGGGTCTAGGCGCGATTACACCGATTGGCAATACCTTATCCGAGTATTGGGAAGGGCTGCTTGCCGGGAAAAATGGCATCGGCCCGATTACTTTCTTTGATGCGTCGCGGCATGACTGTCGCATTGCAGGCGAGGTGAAGGGTTATGACCCTCATGACTATTTGGAACGCAAGGAGGCAAAGCGGATGGATCGCTTTGCTCAGTTTGGGGTGTCGGCTAGCAAACAGGCGATCGCAGATGCAAATTTTGAGATTAATGACCTGAACGCAGAACAAGTGGGTGCGATCATCGGGACAGGTATTGGTGGTCTGAAGGTTTTGGAAGACCAACAAGAAATCTATTTGAATCGCGGCCCTGACAGGTGTAGTCCGTTTATGATTCCGATGATGATTGCGAATATGGCGGCGGGCCTGACGGCGATTCATACGGGGGCTAAGGGGCCTAATTCTTGTACGGTGACGGCTTGTGCTGCGGGGTCGAATGCGATCGGCGATGCGTTTCGGATGGTGCAGCGGGGTTATGCTCAAGCGATGATCTGTGGCGGTACGGAGGCGGCGGTAACGCCTTTGTGTGTGGCGGGTTTTGCGGCGGCGAAGGCGCTTTCGAGGCGCAATGACGATCCGGCTCATGCTTGCCGGCCTTTTGACCGCGATCGCGATGGTTTTATTGTTGGCGAAGGTGCTGGCATTCTCATCATAGAAGAGCTGGAATACGCCTTGAGTCGCGGAGCTAAAATTTACGCGGAAATCGTTGGTTATGGTTCTACCTGCGATGCCTATCACATGACTTCTCCGGTACCAGGCGGGGAAGGTGCAGCGAGGGCGATGTCTTTAGCACTTAAGGATGCTGAGATTACCCCGGAGATGGTGAGCTATATTAATGCTCACGGTACGAGTACGCTACCTAATGATTCTACGGAAACTAATGCCATTAAGAAGGCTTTGGGAGATAGTGCTTATCAGGTGGCGATTAGTTCTACTAAGTCGATGACTGGTCATCTTTTGGGTGGTTCTGGAGGCATTGAGGCGGTGGCGACGGTGATGGCAATTAATAATGACAAAGTACCGCCGACTATTAATTTTGAAAATCCTGGGCCTGAGTGCGATCTAGATTATGTTCCTAATCATAGTCGCGATCTGAAGGTAGATGTTGCCCTGTCTAATTCTTTTGGATTTGGGGGTCACAATGTGACTTTGGCCTTTAAGAAGTTTGTGGAGTGAATTCACAGGCGTTTTTTGAATATATTGTGGGGTGGGCATTTTGCCTGCCCCAATTTTTTAATAAGTGAGTGATTATAAAATAGACCTCTTGTAAAAATAGCGAAATTTAAAGGATAACAATTAGCTATTTAGGTCGGATTCGTGCCAAGTTGCGATCGCAACTCCTTAGTACCAAATTATAATTCATTCCAAATTCATTAACTGTATCATAATTGGGAATCAATTGACAAAACCTTCTCAAATTTATAAGTTCTCCCAATCACTAATATCCACTTTAGCCTGTCCCAAAATTTTCGCTAAAAAGTTGGCACTAATATCACCTTGATGAGGATTGGGGATAGTAACGCGAAGGTTATCTTTCAACATGAACTGATGCCTTTTTCCAGAATAGGGCCCATCAAATCATAGTTGTTTCAGGTAATAAATTAACTCTCGACGTTTGATTGGTTTTAAAGGAGGCATCAGGCAACTTCTTTAGTAATTGTAAGGTCGATATTATCAATGACTGGTAAAGGAAGATTCAGGGTGAGACTAAGTAAAATCCAGTCTTCTAATACCTCTTGCAATTCTTCTCGACAAGCTTCGAGAGTTACAGCATTTGCATAGACTCCCTCACAGATAGGAATTTCTCCATAGAAAGTCCCATTATCAGGGAAAATTTCATACTTAGCTTGCTTCATAGCAGTTTGGATGTATTTAGTTAACATATTAAAGCACTCCCTTATTAGCAATACAACGAAAGAAAATCATGTCGTGTCCTCTCAAAATTATGATCGACTAAAAAAATTCATGGCTGAGACTTAAATTTGGCTTTTGCTGCTTGAAGTTGGGATCGAATAGCTTCTTGACCAGGTTTGCGTGTACCCGCGATTGTCAGTCCTCTTTCTGTACGGATAATTGCCTTTTCTTCATGGGATATGTTTGTCATCTTTATAGTCTCCTAGAAGTTATTTCTATATTACTAGCTGATTACTCGCCAGTCCCGAAATCGCGATGCCTGCGGCTGGCTACGCCTGGACACCTCACTTCCGTAACCGCAAGGCGTTTTTACCTCCAAATCGCACCTAATCTCCACAAGGCCAGACATTTATCCACTCCGTCAAAGGATAACAAGCCCTGAAATCATCTTGCTTGGCTGTCCAACTGGTGGGATGATCTGTAATGCAGCCTCACGGCGATTCCAGAGCAACTAAAGCGTAGAGACGCAAATTAAACAATCTCTACCATCGGATACTCACACACACACTCGGCATATATAAAGACAACTATGGCTGTTGCAACCCAATCACTCGAAACACTCTGCATCAACTCGATCCGCTTTCTGGCCATCGACGCGGTAGAAAAGGCAAAATCAGGCCATCCAGGGCTACCGATGGGCGCTGCGCCTATGGCGTTCGTGCTCTGGGATCGCTTTATGCGGTTCAACCCGAAAAATCCTAAGTGGTTTAATCGCGATCGCTTCGTACTGTCGGCGGGTCATGGCTGTATGCTTCAGTATGCCCTGCTGCACTTAACGGGCTACGATAGCGTCACCATTGACGATATTAAACAATTCCGTCAGTTGGAGTCCAGAACCCCCGGACATCCAGAAAACTTTATGACTCCTGGGGTGGAAGTTACCACTGGCCCTCTGGGACAAGGAATTTGTAATGGCGTGGGTTTAGCAGTCGCAGAAGCTCACTTAGCTGCTAGATTTAACAAGCCTGATGCCACAATTGTAGATCACTACACCTACGTCATCCTGGGCGATGGCTGTAACATGGAAGGGATTTCTGGTGAAGCTTGTTCCTTTGCGGGACACCAGGGATTAGGCAAATTGATTGCCCTTTATGACGATAACCACATCTCTATTGATGGTTCTACGGATATTGCCTTTACTGAAGATGTCAGCAAGCGGTTTGAAGCTTACGGTTGGCACGTTCTGCACGTACCCGAAGGTAACACAGATTTAGAAGCAATTGCTAAGGCGATCGCAGAGGCAAAATCTGTCACCGATAAACCATCGATGATTAAGGTGACAACAACTATCGGTTACGGTTCTCCTAATAAGCAAAATACTGCTGACGTTCACGGCGCGGCTTTAGGCGGAGACGAAGTAAAACTCACCCGCGAGAAGTTAGGCTGGGAATACGAACCCTTTGTCGTACCTGAAGATGCCTTAAAGCATTTCCGTAAAGCAGTCGATCGCGGCGCAGCAGCAGAGGCAGAATGGAATGAAGCTTTAGCTCAATATAAGGCTAAATATCCCGCAGAAGCCGCTGAATTTGAGCGGATGAGTAGCGGTAAATTGCCCGAAGGTTGGGAGAAGGCTTTGCCTACTTATACCCCCACTGATAAGGCTTTGGCAACTCGGAAGCATTCAGAAATTACGCTGAATGCGATCGCGAAAGTTGTCCCCGAATTACTTGGCGGTTCTGCTGACCTTACCCACTCTAACTATACAGAGTTAAAAGGAATCGGTAACTTCCAAAAAGGACATTACGAAAACCGTAATATCCACTTCGGAGTCCGCGAACATGGGATGGGCGCGATTTGTAATGGCATTGTCCTCGATAACTCAGGATTAATCCCTTATTGCGCTACCTTCTTAGTATTTGCCGACTATATGCGGGCAGCAATTCGCCTCTCTGCATTATCGGAAGCTGGCGTGATTTATGTAATGACTCACGACTCCGTTGCATTAGGTGAAGATGGCCCTACTCACCAACCAGTTGAAACAGTTGCTTCTTTGCGGGTAATTCCTAATTTATTAGTAATTCGTCCTGCTGATGGCAATGAAACATCAGGCGCTTATAAGATCGCAATTGAAAATCGTCATCGTCCAACTTTGATGGCTTTCTCTCGTCAAAACTTGCCTAACTTAGCAGGTGCTTCGATTGAAGGTGTTGCTAAGGGAGCCTACATTTTATCAGATGATGATGGTACTCCTGACATCATTTTAATCGGTACTGGCGGCGAAACTTACCTCTGCGTTGATGCGGCTGAAAAGTTACGCGCAGCAGGTAAGAAAGTGCGCGTTGTTTCCTTCCCTTGCTGGGAATTATTCGAGGAACAAGATGCTGCTTATCGCGAATCTGTGTTACCAAAAGCTGTGAAGAAGCGCTTAGTAGTTGAAGCTGGCGTTAGCTTCGGTTGGGAGCGTTATTTTGGTTCTGAAGGTGCGATGCTTAGTATTGACCGTTTTGGTGTTTCTGCACCTGGTAATGTGGCCTTAGAAAAGTTTGGTTACACGGTTGATAATGTGGTAGCGAAGGCTAAGGAAGTTATCGGTTAATTTTAACCGATCGTACCAAATCTGGGTTAAAGTTCGGCGATTGAAATCGCATCTACACAAACGAAGTCCGCCTACGCGGACTAAGAAATAACGGGGATATTTAACTCGGATTTGGTCTAAATTTATTGTGGGGTGGGTATTTTACCTGCCCCATTTTTGTTGTGCGATAATGGTAAGAAATCACCAGCAAAGTAGGTTGGGTATAATACTAAATCCGGCTTAAATACCTCCTTTATTCTTTAGTCCGCGTAGGCGGACTTTGTTTGTGTAGATGCGATTTCAATCGCCGAATGATAAAAACCCGGTTTCTCGGCCCCCATGAGATATAAATTTTTGCTAAAATAGAGCGATCGGCACTAAAAACAACTTATGATCGCAGCACCTCCCGGATGGAAACCCCGCCGCATCTCCGAAAAATACATAAAACCGCCAATTTCTCCCGAAGAAAAAGCCAAGCAAAAAGCCGAAAGTCAAGCGCGGTGGCAGCGATGTCGTCCTATTTTTGAACGAGTCCGCGACGAACTGATGGCAACTCACTATAATTGGTACATTGTCATCGATCCAGATAGCGGTGAATACTTTATTGAGAAAGATCAACTCGTTGCTTTTGAAAAGCTACTGGCAAATCCTCCTCAAAAACTAATGGTTGTACGCCGCTTGAATGAAAGCGGGGTTTGTGGCAGCATCTTATGATTCAAGGCAGGTTTGATTAAGATTTTGAGTACAATTTTATCGTTTGATGAAGATTTCGGGTACAATTTATAGCGATCGTCGGGGTTAATATCTCACAAAATTATGTAAATAGTTTGGAGTGTTTAGAATTTATGCCAGATGAAACGATTTGGATTGTGACTGCCGATACTGCCGACGAGTCACCTGATGCACTTGATGATGGTGCGAAGATAGGAGCACATACAGGACTTGACTATGGGGGGTTTTTCGACGCACAGCCAAATGAGCCGGCCCAAAAGCAAGCAGCAAAAGTAGCTGATAGCTTGCGGCTGCACAAGGTTAGCATCAAGAAACTAGAAACCGAACTGGTTGACTGCATGGAAATGGTAGATAAAATATTCAGCCGTGCGGATGCGGAAGCTGACATGAAATCGATCGAGTTATCTGAAATTGAGGTATCGGTTGCGATTAACGCCGAGGGTTCTTTCTGTTTAGTCGGTATGGGGGCTAAAGTTGCCGATACAAGAACTATATTGTTGAGATTTAAACGGAAGTCTTAAAGTGCATGGGAAAAAATAAGGCGATATCAATTGGTATCAATAACTATGAGTTTCTAACCCCGCTGAAGTATGCCAAGCGGGATGCAGAGCTAATGCAGGATTTTTTTCGCAATCAGGCGGGGTTCGAGCAAGTTTTGTTCTTGTCAGATGACTCGCTGCCTGATACTAAGGGTAACTTGATTCGTCCTTCTTTTAGCCATCTGAGAAACCTTTTACTGACAAAATTTGAAAAACCCTTTATGGGGGATGGGGATAATTTTTGGTTTTTCTTCAGCGGACACGGAAGACGTGACAACGGGCGTGATTACCTAATGGCTTGTGACAGCAATCCAAATGATATTGAATCTACAGGGATTACGATTAATTTCCTGACTGAACGCCTGCGCCGCTGCGGTGCTGATAATGTGATTTTGATTCTGGATGCTTGTCGGGATCGAGGGAGTAAATCGGGAGAAGGAATCGGCAATCAAGCGGCTCAAGTTGCACGGGAAAAGGGAGTTGTCACCTTTTTTTCTTGCAGTCCTAATCAATTGTCCTATGAAATTGATGCTTTAAAGCAGGGTATTTTCACAAAAGCATTGCTGGAGGGATTGAGTTCTCCTGAGTGTGCAACTGTTGGGCAATTGAATGATTATTTGAGTTCGCGGGTTCCTAAACTGATATGGGAATATAAAGGCAACGAAGTGCAGCAAACGCCTATTACCATTGCGGAACCTGACACCAAATCTCATTTGATTATTTTGCCGCAGCACGCAAATCGAGACGATATTTATGCGCTCAAAGTTGATGCTTTTCAGGCAGAAGTTGATAAGAACTTTGAACTGGCAGAACAGTTGTGGATTCGCGTATTCGCTGCATCTTTTGGTAAGGATATGTCTGCTATTCAGGCTATAAAAAGAATCGATCGATTGCAGAGAGAAAATCAGGCATCGTCTCAAGACAATTCTGTTAGTGCTAGCGTTGCGAAGCAAGCGGAATCTCCATTGTCTCCAAAATCTAAACTTGTAACGGATACTACTCCTATTGAGCCTGATGTTCCCCTCAAGTCTGAACGGGGAATAGACTACACTAAGTTACGCGATTTACTGGCAGCAGGAAAGTGGAAAGAAGCGGATGAGGAAACGGCCAGAGTGATGTTAAAGGTGGCGGGTAGGGAGAAAGAAGGATGGCTGGATAGCTCATCAATAGATAATTTTCCTTGTGAAGACTTGCGAACGATTGACCAACTTTGGGTAAAATACAGTAATGGGCGCTTCGGCTTTTCGGTGCAGAAGCGCATCTATCAAAGTCTGGGTGGAACCAGACAATATGATAGTAAAATATGGGAAGCGTTTGGCGATCGCGTAGGTTGGCGTGTGAATAAAAGTTGGTTGGGTTATGATGAATTAAAATTCAACACCCAAGCACCAGCAGAAGGACACCTCCCGTCCTGGGGGGGTTGGTGGTGTGGGGGGTGGGTGGGTCTCTTCTCTCGCGTCGAGACTTGTAAAGTGTAACATCTAAGCGTTTCAGAGTTTCGCTAAGATTTATAACAAAGGCTTAAACCACGAAACCTTGCGCTGTCTACGTTTCCGATACCTGGCACTGACCGTCAGCTAAAATACTACCAGCGACTTTGCGTTTTCACAATTAGCAATGACAAATTTTTCTGCCACCGCTAAAATTTCCGGGTCTTGGGCCTCCCACTCTCCCCAAGGCAGGCAAAATTCCCAAAAGACACAAAAAAAATCTTAGCCCCCCCTTACCAAGGGGGGGTTGGGGGG
The DNA here is from genome assembly GCF_000180455.1 of Kamptonema sp. PCC 6506. Classification (NCBI taxonomy): domain Bacteria; kingdom Bacillati; phylum Cyanobacteriota; class Cyanophyceae; order Oscillatoriales; family Microcoleaceae; genus Kamptonema; species Kamptonema sp. PCC 6506. The sequence goes on along the minus strand of NZ_CACA01000339.1, from coordinate 2,432 downwards.
TAAAAAGGCCATAACAATGACCAAACTATATAACAAAACCTCAGAAAAATTGAAACGACAGCAGCTTCGCAGAGAAATGACAAAAGCTGAAAAATTACTCTGGGAAAAACTGAAAAGCCAACAACTTGAGAATTGTAAATTTCGCAGACAATACAGCGTAGATAAATTTGTAATTGATTTTTACTCACCTGAAATCAAGCTAGCAATAGAGGTTGATGGTGATAGTCATTTTCAAGATGGTGCTATAGAATATGATGCTGAACGACAAACATTTATTGAGTCAGTAGGAATCAATTTTTTGAGATTTACCAATGATGAGGTATATCACAATTTAGAGGGGGTTATAGAGGTTATTGCAGGTAAGATTCAATTGCTAAGACGACCCCCCAACCCCCTTGGTAAGGGGGGAGTAAGAAGAAAGGGAATCGCTAAGAGCCGACCCCCCAACCCCCTTGGTAAGGGGGGAGTAAGAAGAAGAGGGAGTAATAAGGGGTAAGTTATAGGATAAAAAGAATGAAAAACTTAACTCAATTAACTCAACTTGAATTAGTGTTACTTAAATTAGTAGCTAAAGGTCAAGGAAAGTGGAGTTGGTACGAACTCGCAAATGCACTTTCCCGTCGAGATGTACCGCGAGAACCTGACATGATGGTTGTTTTAAAAAAACTGATTGCTGAGGGTTTAGTTCAGCGATATATAGAAACAGATTCCCCTCGCGATAGATGGGAATTGACAACCGAGGGGGAAATTTTGCTGAAAGATGTAACCGATTCTGAAATGACAAATTTATGCAAATATGTTGAAGTTTAACTTAGAAACCGGGTTTTTCACGAAAATACTTCGTTCGAGTCCGCAGATTCGATAAAAAACCCGGTTTCTCGGCCCCATGTATAATTACCAATTACCAATTACCAATTACCAATTCTTACAGATGATTAACCAAAAATTATTACTTGTCGCTACCAGCAATCCTGGGAAAGTCACAGAAATGTTAGAATATCTCGCTGATTTTGGCTGGGAATTGCAACTTAAACCAGATGAATTGGAAATAGAAGAAACAGGCGATACATTCATCGCTAATGCTTGCCTCAAAGCCTCCGAAGTCGCAAAAGCAACAGGGAAATGGGCGATCGCAGATGACTCAGGCTTGACAGTAGACGCACTTAATGGTAGACCGGGAATATATTCGGCTCGCTATGGCAAAACAGACAGCGATCGCATCCAACGATTATTAACAGAACTAGGAAACGAACAGAACCGGAAAGCGCAATTTGTCTGTGCGATCGCGATCGCCTCTCCTGACGGTGCGATCGCCATCCAAGTTGAAGGAAAATGTGATGGTGAAATCCTCTATAATCCCAAAGGTAGCGGCGGATTCGGATATGACCCCATTTTCTACGTCCCCACGCAGCAAAAAACCTTCGCAGAAATGACCCCCCAACAGAAGCGATCGCACTCCCATCGAGGTCAAGCATTCCAGATCCTTCTACCCCAATTGGAGAGAATTGCGATCGTCTAGGAAGGAAAAAGAAGTAAGGAAAAAGAAGTAAGGAAAAGGGGGAAGATAGGGAGATGCCGAAAATCGCAAGGATGGGGAGTTTTGCAGGCGAGAAGAATAATTTTCCTAAGCTCTTCATCTTCTCCATCTCCCTCGCTCAAGAGCTCTCCTGCTCCCTTGCTGCTCAAGAGCTCCCCCTCTCTTCCCCTAGCCCCTAGCCCCTAGCCCCTAGCCCCTAGCCCCTAGCCCCTTCTTCCCCTAGTCCCTCGCTAAAAGTAAGTCGGAATATTAAATTTTGTCAACGAACCCTGTTATTTGGCAAAACAGTAAAATACAATACAGAAAGAAAGAAAATTTTTCATCAGGGAAGGACATCAGACCTTAAAACCACTCCCCTACTCATAAAAGGAACAAAAGATATGAAACTGACTTATCGCGGCACTAACTACGAAAACGACATTTCCGCAGTCGAGATGGTTGAAGGTGAAATCGGCGGCAAATATCGGGGTCAAAGCTGGAACTACCGTTATCCCAGACATATTCCCGTTCCTGAACAGGCATACAATCTGAAGTATCGCGGCGTAGAATACAACACCAAAAGAACTCAAGAAGCGGAAGTGGTAGTTGCCAAGACAGTTGTAGAGCCTGTTCTCGCGATCGCAGCCTCCCGCGCCAAAGCCTGCACAGCAGTACCCGACATTGCCAAAGTCCACCGCGCCAATCTCTGCAATATCCTCGACCGCCGACTGCAAATAGCCAAAGCTAAAGGCGATGAAAGATTGCTCCGCTTACTAGAAAGTGAAGCCGCGCAAATGGCCTGTTGAATATCTGGGGGACAACAAATTTGAAAGGTAAATCACAAGAAACCCAGTCGATCGAACTGGGTTTCTTATTGTCCGCCGATAATTTTTGTAGGGGCTAGGGGAAGAAGGGA
>NZ_CACA01000340.1:0-22099 GCF_000180455.1 Kamptonema sp. PCC 6506 | reverse complement strand
CCTTGGCGGTTGCTATAACAATTAGTCACCCTTTTTTTCCCACTTACTATCTTGCAAAGAATTGCCTACTCCCTGAAGAATTCCCCGTCCAATTAAACCAATTCCTCGTCCAATAACTTGCGTCAGCACATAGACAACTCCCGTGCCCAGAAAAGCGATAATTGCTCGGACACGAGGAGCTGTCGCGTCCCTCATTTCTAATACCAGTGTCACCACCAACTGCACGCCCGAAAGTTGAGCTAACTCCTGATTTCTAGGAGAATAAATTGATATTTTCTGAATTCCTATTTCATTCAATGTCAACAGCAAAAAGCGGCTTTCAAAAATTGCCTGTGGTTCCCAAAATAAATTTTGCATTCGATATTTCCAAGACAAATTATTGCGAAATTTCTCAATCTCTCGCGTAGAAATCAACTGACGGTCATAAAATTTTTGTTTGATTTCTTCTAGATCGGCAAAATTATTTAATAGCGGTTGCACCACCCCGTTAGCCAGTTGAATCACTAAGTTTTCCAGCATTACTTGCGATCGCACCATCGCTTCGGGGCTACCCGCTGAGCAGGAAATATTATCAATTATCAGCGGAGTTTGATATAGTAAATGAGCAAAACATTCCACTACTAGCGGAATTTTATCAAGAATTGCAGTCTCAACCAGTTGAGTCTCTTGCAACAACACTGGTACAACTTCTATTCGCTCTTGTTTCTCGGAAAATAGCAAGGAAGAAGGAGGAAGAACAAAAGAGGGATTTCCCCCCAGTTCGCTCCTTTTTTGTAGGGGCAATCCTGCTGTATTTCTCACCTCCCCAACATTCCCTTCCTCTATCCGTAGGGTGTAATATTTACCAAAGAAATCCGCGATTGTATCTTGCCACAAATCTCTGATAATACTCGAACGCTTTTCTGATAATTGCGGCAACTCGACTTGGGAAAAGCGCAATTCATCAAGTATATCCTGTAATTTGCGTAAGATTATATACATCAAGTCCTGTTTCTTATTTAACCGGAAGATATCTATTTCCAGAGGTAGACCCGTTAAGTTAACTAAACCTGATTCTAATTTCGCCGCTATTGCTTTAAATAAAGCGGTTTGTAAATCATTTGTGGCTGAAAGCTGAGGAGATAATTCTGAATTGCTAATTACCGTAGGTAAATTAGGAATTGGAAAGGGGGAATTAGTTGTTTTATTGTTAGTTATTCTCCTGCTGATTTCCTCCCGATTTTCTATAATTTTCTGTTCCCGATCGGTCGGTAATAGCTGACTGACAATCCAACGAGCAGCTAACAATTCGCGGCGGCGACCGCTGAGTAAAACCCAATCGCTCAGAGATACAAAATCTTCTTTTTGTAACAGTCTAGAATCTTGTAATTGTGTGTTTACTTCCGCGATCGCGGCATCAATTTCCTGCATTCCCGATCTGGAAAGATGAGCAATTAACTTTCGATACAGAGAAAGTCTGGGGAAGGGAGAACCGGGACGTAATTCGCTCTGTTCTTCTATAGCTAAAGGAATTGTATTGCTCTGATTTTCTTGCTCCTGCGATCGCTCTGGCCAATAGCTTTCACCGGATGCTACTAAGCGAATAGCTGCTACGATCTCTGCAACTGCGATCGCTTTTGAGCAATAGCCATTGACACCCGCTTGCTTTGCTCTTGCTAAAAGAGCTGGTGTACTACTTCCCGCCAGTAGCAATAATGGTAAGTTGGGGTACTGCGTTTTGAGCTGCTGACACAGCATCATCCCCACAGAAAAATCTTGCTCAGTAACATCTGAGAGCCAAATCTGCCCGTCTAAAATCCAAATTACGACATCGGGGATGTTTTCGTCGCCCAGAGCAGCGATCGCATTCAAAGCCTCAGTCCCAGACTCCACCTCTGCGATCGCTTGCAAGTCCGGGTACTGTTCGCAAGCAACCCGCAGACCCAGGCGAAAAAGAGGGTCGCCTTCAACCACCAACAATTGCAAATTGGTCATAAGTAGAAGGAAGAAGGATTTAGTTAACTGTTAACTGTTAACTGTTTATTCAGAAAGTAAATTACCATCGGGAGATGCTGGAGGTTCAGCAGGAGCAGGCGCTTCTTGAGCAGGCGGAGCCGGTTCTGCCTCTTGCGGTGGTGGTGAATATTCCTCTTGCGGTGGCGAGGGTGAATATTCCTCTTGCGGTGGCGGCGAATATTCCTCTTGCGGTGGTGGGGGTGAATATTCCTCTTGTGGTGGTGGCGGCGAATATTCCTCTTGTGGTGGTGGCGGCGAATAAGGCTCCTGTTGTCGAGCAGGAGGAGCGGGTTCCTGTTGTTGAGCAGGAGGTGAATAAGGCTCCTGTTGCGATGCCGGTTCAGTATATTGAGCAGCCGGTTCCGCTACAGGCGGGGGGGCAGAGATCGCATCGCGTTCTGCGGCCCAGCGAGCGATCGCACCTTGGGCTTCCGAGTAGAGCGATCGCCCATAGCCAATCTGAGCAGCCATACTGATTGCCGCGCTCAGACTTCCTTGAGCGGCCAACTCAGATGCTTGAGTGAGAATAGGTCTATCTTGGGCGATTTGCTGTTGGGAAACCCATTGAGAGATATTGGCTTGAGCTTGAGCATATAGCGCCCGATTGTTCTTAATCTGGGAAGCTTGCTCAATAGCCTCAGTCAGCTTGCCCAGCTTAGCCAAAGCTTGCGCCTGATTTAACAGGGGTTGGTCTTCGACAATTTGAATACTTTTCGTCCACTGCGCGATTAGGGTTTGCGCCTCTATCCGTAGGGGACGACCTTGAGCCACCATGCTAGCTTGCGCGATCGCCGCATTCAACCCTTGAGCAGTTCCCGGCACTGCTAACTGTCTGGCGATCAAAACGTATGGCTGGTCTTCAATACGAAGAATTTCTTTGCGCCAGTAAGCTACCAAAGTCTGGGCATGAACCCGCCTCGGTTTGCCGGGATTGATAGTTTGGGCTTGGTCAATAGCGAGTTGGAACGCGATCGGTTGACCGAAACTAGCGATCGTACTCGCCATTTGCAGCCGCAACAAATCTTGAAACTGTACCTCTAAGTCCTTAATTTGAGCTTGAGCTTGTTTGTAAAGAGGGCGATCTGGGGCAATTTGAGCCGCCGCCGCTTGCCCTTCTAACAGTGCAAAAATATGTTGTGGTAGCGGCGTACCGATCGACTGATTCCACGTCACAGCCTGAGCGCGACCTAGCTGCATCAAATCTTGAGCTTCAGCATAGAGAGCAGAATCCGCCGGAATCAAATTAGCAGCCGCGATCGCCCCATCCAAGTTTTTTTCCTCCAACCGCTGACGCGCTATACCCAGCAAAGCGCGGCTCCAGCTCACGATTTGGGCTTCTCCCTTCGTATAGGCAAAAAGCTTCTTCCCAATTTTGCCAGCTAAAGCGATCGCCTCTCCCAAGTTCTCAAGACCTCCCTCAGCCGCTAACTCCTTAGCTTCTCGGAGGCGCTGCCAGCCCTGCCTTTCCAGCGTAATTTGCTCTACAAGCTCATTAAAGCGTTTTTGACCCCAAAAAATATTGTCCAATTTAAACAGAGCTTGAGCGTACTCCGAAGCTTTCCTCAAATCCTCTGCCTTCAAAGCTTCTTGCGCTTTCTCATAGAGCTTTTGGCCCTCTTCCCAATTATTCTGCCACCCAACCACCGCTTTTTCCACTTCTGAGTAAGCTGGGCTAGTTTTGGGAATTTTAGCTACAATATCGAGGGCTCCCTGCAAGTCTCCCACTTCAATTTTCGCAGTTGCCAGCCCCAAAATAGCTTTCGACCATTCCCCAGTAAGTTGTAGAGATTGTTCGTGAAGAGGATGCTCCGGCGGCCAACTTTCGACCAAAGCCAAAGCTTCTAGTATTTGCTCCAACTTCCCAGAGTTAGCTGCTTGCTGAGCGCAATAGAGCCTTTCCCCATCGGCTGCCACAGGGGATAACTGCTGGCAGTTAGGCGGTGGTTGCACGGCGAGCAACCAGAGAAGTGCACCGGCACCAGTTACACCAAATGCCAACAAGACACCCAAGTATATCAATTGCCATTGCCAAAAACCTCTTTTGCTGACTTTGGCTTTGTTTCTAGAAGCAGACGACTCTAAAAGCTCGTCTGCTGTCCTTAACTCTGGCTGCGGATTTGGGGATGGGTTGTACCTTGCTGGTGGTTTGGGGAATTTGTCAGATTGTCGTCTTGCCATTACTTCAGCCTGTCCTGTAATGCTCTATAGAGCTTAACCCAATTGGGAGGTATACAGCTTACCAACGAATCGAAGATTGTGAAGAAAGGGAGTTTTGAGTAGGGAATCTCTGACTTTTTTACTCACAACTCAAGGCTCAGGCCAGGGGGGTATCGCCCCAACTCAAGCTCAAAACTCAAAACCCTCATTTCTTCCCCATCCCGCTTTAAGAAGCTTTTGGCGTATCATTTTCAGACTCTGCGATCGCGGCATCAGGGAAACGGTAGCCGAAAAAGTCGATCCGATAGTCGGCAATCCTAACGCCCGTTTGCTGTTCGATTTGCTCAATTAACTCTTTAGGCAATTCTACGTGAACGTCTAGGATTTGTTCGGTATCAAGGCAGTTGACATGAGAATGGGAGTCACTGACATTACCGTACAACCGCCCCTCCGAACGCTCAATGCACTCAATAATTCCCTCTCTTGAGAGCGCTTCTAAATTTTGATATACAGAAGTATGACCGATCGCCTTACCTTGCTGATTCAAGCGATCGTAAATTTCACGAGCTGAGAGGTGTTCCCTTGCTTGCCAGAGCAGTTCAAGTATAAAGCGGCGCTGGCGGCTCAGACGCATACCCATTGTCTGACAGCGGTTCAAAGCATCTTCTAAAGAACGAATTGGTTTCACGACCGTCGCCTCATTTTGCCTGCTCAATGTGGGATTCCGGTGCAATGTAATGGACACGGACTCTCTTAAACTTAATTCTATCTTAAGACTATGGACTCTTCCCACGCAGGGTCAGGAAGATGGGGGAGGATTCCTTACTCTTATCGCTTCAAAACTGGGTTGGTGTAGCCTACTCGCAGGATTTAGGGTTTGCGAGTGCAACGAAGCAATCTCTCAAAACTTCCATTGCTCCATATCCTATAATTGCTGAGTAACCCAAATATTTCTCATTTGTGATAGCAATCTATCCCGGCAGCTTCGACCCGATTACCTTCGGTCATCTCGACATTATCGAAAGAGGCTGTAAACTCTTCGAGCAAGTAATAGTAGCCGTTTTACGAAATCCTAATAAAAGCCCCCTATTTACCGTCGAAGAAAGGATAGACCAGATTCGCCACTCCACCCAACACCTACCCAACGTAGAAATAGCCAGCTTCGAGGGTTTAACAGTAAACTACGCCAGAATACGGCAAGCCAAAGTATTGCTGCGGGGATTGCGCGTATTAACAGACTTTGAAATGGAACTCCAAATGGCCCATACTAATAAAACCCTCTTGGGCGAAATAGAGACAGTGTTTCTGGCGACTTCCAACGAGTACAGCTTTTTAAGTAGTAGCGTAGTCAAAGAGATAGCCAGATTTGGGGGTTCCGTCGATCATCTTGTACCGAAGCACGTCGCTGTAGATATTTATAAATGTTACAAAAACTTACCATAAAAATGAGCTATTTTGAATACATTAGGTTTGTTGCAAAAATTGACCGTTGGCTGTTAACTGTTGTGAACAGCCCTTAACCCTTGTCAACAGGCAGTACATAGGATATTTGCAAATGTTACGCCAGCAGGACTCAACCCGCATCGAACCCGATAATAACGGACACAGCACCGAGACTGAATCGCCTCAAGCTGTAGGCTCCTACGGAGAAGCCACGCGAACAGCAGGGGTAGATATTCAGCGGGAACTCAACCGCCTTGAGGAAATCGTTCTCGACAGTCCCCGGATTCCCCTGACTCGACGCACGCTTGTCGATGAAGAACAATTGCTCGACCAACTGGATCTAGTGCGGCTGAATTTGCCGATCGCCTTTCAAGAAGCTGAACTCATCATCCGCCACAAAGACGAACTGGTTCAAGAAGCCGAACTCTACGCTCAAGAAATCATCGCAGCAGCCGAACAGCGGGCCTCTGAGCTTTTGAACGAAATGGGCCTAATCCAGCAGGCAAAAGTAGAAGCAGATCAATTACGGCAACAAGTTCAATTGGATTGCGAGGCAATCCAGCAAGCTACGATCGCAGAAATTGAACAGATTCGCTATCAGGCTCAACAAGAATTAGAGGAAATGAGAGCCAGAGCGATCGCTGAATGCGAAGAAATTCAAAATGGAGCTGATGACTACGCTGACCACGCACTCGACAATATCGAGCAACAGCTAACTGAAATGCTGCGCGTGATCCGCAATGGTAGGCAGCAGTTAGACAGCAATATACCACCTCAAAAACATTAAACTAATTGTTTAGTGGTTAGTGGTTAGTGGTTAGTGTTTACCAGATTTTGTAGAGAAAATGGGTGAACAATTATGCTATTGGAGTTAAGACAATTGAGGATTCAACCGGGTCAGCAATTGCTGGTTGAGGGTGTGAGCTGGCAACAATTTGAAAATATTTTGGCGGAATTGGGAGAACGACGTGCTTCTCGACTTTCCTATAGTAACGGACGGTTAGAAATTATGGTTCCTCTGGCCGAACATGAAAAAGCCAAAGAAATTATTGGGGACATGGTAAAAATTTTGTTGGAAGCACGACAAATAGCATTTGAGTCGTTGGGTTCGACAACGTTAAAAAATGAACGTATGAGTCAGGCTGTCGAACCGGATACCTGTTTTTACATTCAAAATCAAGCAGCGGTTATCGGTAAAAACCGCCTCGATCTGAGTGTCGATCCTCCTCCAGACTTAGCAATAGAAATTGACCTCACATCTCGCACGCAGTTGGATAATTATCAAGTTCTAGGAGTGCCGGAACTTTGGCGATACGCACGACGAGGGCTACAAATCAATGTCTTGCAAGCCCAACAATATATTGATTCTGATGTGAGTCCCACTTTCCCCAATATCCCAATTGTCGAGCTGGTGAATCAGTACGCTCAGCAGAGTCAAGTTGCTGGCAGAACCTACGCTATTCAAGCTTTCAAAAATTGGGTACGGGAAAATCTTTAGTCTCAGAAGGTAGCCATTAGCAATTAGCCATTAGCAATTAGCCATTAGCAATTAGCCATTAGCAATTAGCCATTAGCAATTAGCCATTGTGCAAGTTGCAGAGGTGTCCTAGCTTTCTGGAAAAATCCGTTTATAGATGACACATTTTAGAAAGCAATCGCGGTCAATAAGGTTTTTACCAAATGATTTCAGATAAATTTCGCCGCCAGTTGCGCTCCGAAGCCAAACTCTGGCAGGCAGAAGGACTTATTAACGCTCCATTATACGAACAACTCTCCGATCGCTATCAATTCGATAGCCTAGAAACAGCATCCCGCAATCGTTTCCTCGCTATTTTAATTGGCTTGGGTGGCATTCTCTTAGGCTTAGGTGCAATTACCTTTGTAGCAGCCAATTGGCAAGAGTGGCCTCGCGAGTTCAGAGTTGTTTTACTGCTGAGCGTGTTCGTGGGAGTCAATGCAGGTGGCTTTTATCTATGGCGAACTCCCCTATCTAATAGCAGACAACAGATGGGATGGCAAAAGCGACTTGGTGAAGGATTATTGCTGTTAGGAGCTTTAAGCTTAGGTGCAAATATGGCACTGATGGCACAAATGTTCCACATTGGCGGCTCTCCTTACGGTCTTTACCTCGTTTGGGGGTTAGGCGTATTGGCAATGGCTTATAGCCTGCGTTTGACTTCCTTGGGAGTTGTAGCCATTCTGTTGATGGGATTGGGTTATTGGCTGGGGGTATTTGATTGGTGGTCGTCAAAAGACGAGTTTTCTTGGCTTGATATATTGGTGCAACATTTTCCTGTAGTAGCCTGTTTAATGTTTGTGCCACTAGCTTACTGGTGTCGTTCCCGTGCGATTTTCACTCTGGCTGCGATCGCCATAGTTTTTTCTCTAGAAGTTTCTATTTCCCAGGAATTGAAAGGAGGTTGGGGTTTCGCGATCGCTTGCGTTTTGCCTCCGGCTCTACTGTGGGGGTACGATGACTTGATTTTGCCGCAAGCACACAGCAGAGTATTTCAACCTATTGCTCGTACTCTCGCACTCCTATTTCTCGCCAGTCTATTTTATCTGACCTCTTTTTATGGGCTGTGGAATAGTTTTTCTACCTCAATAAACGATCGAACTGTAATAGACTGGATTCCTTTGCTAGATGTAGCGCTTCTCGCCGGCTTGACTGTGTTTGAATGGCTGCGTTTGGGTCGTCAAGAGAAAAAAAGTCGCAAACGTCAGGGAGTGGATTTGACAACGAATGCGATCGCTGGATTCCTAGCTGTCACGGCATTAACTCATCTTTGGAATCTGACTTTTACTCCTATTCCCATCCTCGCCACATTTATTTTTAATGTGTTATTATTCCTCTTGGCTGTGGGTCTAATTAGAGAAGGTTTGGCACTAGGAAATAGAGCTACATTTTGGGGCGGGATGGTATTGATAACGCTACAAATTATCAGCCGATTGTTTGAATACAACACTGAATTACTGCTTAAATCTTTTGTGTTCGCTTTGTGCGGAATTGGTGTAATTGCTGCTGGAATTTGGTATGAGAGACACTTTGCCCGACTGAAAAAGCAAGAAGAAATGAGAATGTAATCTTGAAGGGTGAAATTTGCATAACGCCGTCCTCTGGGCGGTAATTGAACTGCCCAGAGGACGGAATTACGAAACATCTATCTTAATCGTTCTAGAGGTTTAGCCTAATACGCTTAACTTGCAAACCATAAACTATTAAAGGTACATTACCATGAAATCACCTAATGAGAAATCTGTGGTAGATTCTGAAAATCAAGAGATTTCAAAGACTAATCCTGAGCTGGCAAACGAGAATTTAGTTGAGCCTTCAGCCTTCAAATTGTCTGCTTCTGAACAGAGATTACCGGCTTGGAGAGTCTGGGTTCCCTTGCTGCTACAAATAGCACTAATTGTCTCAGTCCCAGCTCATGCAGTTTATACTCATATTACAGGAAAGACCGTTATCCTTCAAACAGCACCCGTAGATCCATACGACTTTTTGCGGGGATATTCCCAAACTCTGGGCTATGACATTTCTAATCCTAATAATCTTAATGCTCTCCCTGGCTGGAAAGATTTACCAAATGACTCGCTCACTTGTCAATCTAACAAGACTAATTGCTCAAAATCACCGAAATATTTAAAGCCAGGAACAAGTATTTACGTAATTCTAGAAGCACCTAAAACGGTGACAAATTCTGGTCGTCCTAAGCCTTGGAAGCCAGTGCGGGTTAGCTTCAATAAGTCCACTAACTTGCCCGCAAATCAGGTGGCGATTAAGGGAAAATATAATGGATGGCGCGTTGAATATGGGCTAGAAACTTATTATATGCCGGAAAATCGTCGCGAAGAAGTCAATGCTGATATCACTCAAACTCAATCTAGGCAACCACAGTCTTTTGTAGTCGAAACGAAGATTGATACTGAGGGTAATGCAGTACCGATAAGTCTATGGGTGCGCGATCGCAATTATCGATTTTAAGGCATTCCCCCTTCTTTCTACTTAAACCCGGAGTTGGTATCATTAGGACTTACACTCATGGCTCCAGAAACCGGGTTTTTGAGAGCATCTGTGGGTGAAAACGAAGCATTTTTGTCAAAAAACCCGGTTTCTCTGGTTGGGTGCGTAAGTCCCGATCTTAAAAGATTTGGTGTAGCGATCGCTCCATCAAGCAGGCGATCGTACCGACAAGCAAAGTAAATCTAAAGAAACAAGGAAAGTGTTAAATATTCATAAAATTCTATCCTTAGAAATAGAGACTAAATACTCCATTAGATAGACGAAGTTACTTCTAAAAATTCTTAAAGTTGTTCAGGAAATAAATATTGCACGACTTTTTTAAATTGGCTGATATTCGTACCGGACTTACTAACTTACTAATAGTTTTAGATGGGAAAAATCATCGTTAATCGTACTTAACTTGATACAAATTTACTTCGCCAAAAAACAAGACGAGGAAAAAATATGAGCTATTCCCCTAATCTTCTCAAAGGTCAAAAAGCACTCGTAACGGGTGCAAGTTCTGGTATTGGTGAAGCGATCGCCCGTGCTTTGGCTGCATCGGGTGCTTCTGTTTTAGTCAACTACCATTCTCAACAGGAAGCAGCAGAGAAGATTGTCAGCGAGATTAAATCGGTCGGTGGGGAAGCGATCGCGATCGGTGCAAATGTCGCCAAGGAAGAGGAAGTTTTGTCAATGTTTGACCAAATGTACCAGCACTTTGGCACAATCGACATCTTAATCAACAACGCTGGACTGCAAAAAGACTCAGCGTTTGTAGACATGACTCTCGACAATTGGAATTTGGTGATTGACGTGAACCTAACCGGACAGTTTCTCTGCGCCCGTGAAGCCGCAAAAGAGTTTCTCAAACGGGGCGTGAAGCCAGATATCTCCAGTGCCGCAGGCAAAATCATTTGTATAAGTTCGGTACACGAGGTAATTCCTTGGGCGGGTCACGTCAATTACGCTACCAGTAAGGGCGGCATCCACATGATGATGGAAAGTATTGCCCAAGAACTCGCACCCCACAGGATTAGGGTCAATAGCATTGCACCCGGTGCTATTAAAACCCCAATTAATAAAGCAGCCTGGGATACGCCGGAAGCTGAAGCAAAATTACTAAAACTCATTCCCGCAAAACGAGTCGGAGATGTAACAGACATTGCTAAAGCTGCTGTTTGGCTTGCCTCGGATGACTCAGATTATGTGAATGGTGAAACTCTATTTGTAGACGGCGGCATGACTCTGTATCCAGGGTTCGCCACAGGGGGCTAGATGAACGCAGAACAGCAACTTGGATAGATATGTTGCGAAGTCAGTATAACTGGTGCTTAAATGATAGAATCAGTCAATACAATCAGCAGTTTATCCAAGGCGATTATTGTGACATCAGGACGAGGGGTGAAGCTTCGCCCTTGACTTGTTTCGTAAGTAAAAGTGGTGCAACCGGAAATCCTTGGAAAGATTCTAAGTTTGACAAAGAAGGTAAGGCTAGAAATCCGCGTCGAAGTGCTGGTGATATTCAGATTACAGCATTGCCAGAATTGAAAATGGCTAGACCTTGGTATGCCCAACTAGATGCAACAGTTCTGCAACAAAATGTTAAGCGCTTGGACACAGCCTATACCAATTTCTTTGATGGTAGGGGATTTCCTAAATTCAAGAACCGCAGTAATTTCACGTCTTTTACCGCGGGATAAGGTTCTCACTGCCATTAAGAACAAGCTGACTGCCAACGGTATTGACTTGCCCTTCCCGACGCAGCAAATCTTGTTCCACGACCAAACAAACCGAGGAGACAGATGGCGATCGCTCCCGTCAGCGTGAAGGATGGCCCTCTGGAAACAAGGAAGTACCGAACTCACGTAGCATTAGCAGTTCCTTAAGAAAGCTGGTTGAGATGCGGGCGCAAAAAGATGGGAACGGGAAGGAATAAGTCAGCGATCGCTTAATCAATTACTAATTGCAATACTTTCTCCTGTTTCCGCAGCTTTCTTTAAGGCATTTGCAACTTTTAGAGTATACAAACTAGCTTCTGAATTTAGATACAGCGGCGTTCCCTCTTGTAAATAATCTAACACCATTGTTGTATCTTTTGCAAATAAGCCGCGACGAGTACCAACCTCAATAGTTTGGGTGGTTTCTCCCTGGATTAATTGACCAGATTCCGGCGTAAAAATTAGCTTTCCAGCTTCACCATAAATAGTGAAAGTATTTTCTGACTGCCACCATGTTTCTCCTTTCCCATACACAGCTTCAGCTATAATACCATTAGTAAATCGCAACTGAGCGCTGCACAAACAAGATTTATAAAAATCAGGTTCCGTATCCCAAAATTGAGTTTGACAGGTAACGCTCCCTACTTCCCCAAATAAATCAGTAAATCGATGCAATCGAGAAAGAGCACCAACAAAAGGAAAGCCAAACAAGGAATGTTGGTAAGTCCATTTCCGAGGTACAGGATGCTGGGGATTGATGGTAACGTAGCGGACATAGAAAATTTTGCCAATGGCCGGCAAATATTCCTTAATTGCTTGATGCAAACCGCCTAATAGTTCAATGTGTTCGACATGGAGCAATTTTTGCTGTTGCTGTGCGATCGCGATCGCTCCTTCAGCTTCCGATGCGTCCAATGCTAGGGGATATTCGACAACTACGTGCTTGCCATTTTCCAGGGCTGCCCGCGCGATCGCGCCGTGATCTCGATTTACCGTACAGACGATTACCAAATCTAGGTCATCGCGTTCTATTAGTTTCCGCCAAGAAACTGATTGCTCAATCTGGAATTGTTCGCTAAAGGCTTCCGTACTCTCAGGCCTATGACCCGCAACGGTTATCAGGTGCGATCGCTCATCAGTCTCCAGGGTCTGGGCCCTTAGCTTAGCGGTAAAACCGGTACCAACAATGCCCACCCTAATAGGGGAACTAGCCGAGAAGCGAGAGGTAGTATTCATCTGGAACTCACTGCAAAATAACCAAAATATAGCAGTCGCCAAGGCAATTAAGACGTTCTGAGTTCCACCAAACTAGCTGATTCTATCCCCTTCTTCCCCTTCTTCCTCTTCTTCCTCTTCTTCCCCTTCTTCCTCTTCTTACCCTAGCCCCTAGCCCCTAGCCCCTAGCCCCTTCTTCCCCTTCTTCCTCTTCTTCCTCTTCTTACCCTAGCCCTGAGCATCGTAGCCCCTAGCCCCTTCTTACCCTAGCCCCTAACCGCCCTGGCGGTTGCTATAGCATAAGTATAAGTAATCAAGATGAAATTAGAAAAAGTTATAACTAATCCCATTCAAAATATATATGAAATCAGTGTTGCAAAATTCCTAGTTTCCCCTACTATCAGAGAGTAAACTAACCAAAGTGCAAACCTGACGGGCTAATAGAACATTCAGGTTTGTATTAGGCAAGCTTATCGGTTTTATAAAACTTTTGAGAGGATCAGTGCATGGCAACCTATAAAGTAACACTCATCAACGAAGCTGAAGGCATTAATTCCACGATTGACGTTGAGGAAGATACATATATTCTCGACGCTGCTGAAGAAGCAGGGCTTGACCTGCCTTACTCTTGTCGCGCAGGTGCTTGTTCTACCTGTGCTGGCAAAATCACCAGCGGTGAAGTGGATCAGTCTGACCAATCTTTCTTGGATGACGATCAGATTGAAGCTGGATTTGTCTTAACCTGCGTGGCTTATCCCAAGTCTGACTGTACTATCCAAACCCACCAAGAAGAATCTCTGTACTAAGCTAAAAAATCTTTTGCTTGCATCTTGGGATCTATGCCGATCGCTATGGGGTCAGTATCCTGCTTTCCCTGAAGATGTAAGTTAAATGTAGTCAGACTAAATCAGCAACAGACGATTGTTTTCAGTAGTAGGGTGGGCAATTCCCACCTTACTAATTTTTATTTTCGGGCGATCGCCAAAAAACTATAGAGGGATCGAGGGGGACAACTTTGCTCCCTGGAAAATAAAAGTTGAGAATGCGATCGCTATTCCAACCCAATTTAGCCAAGTTATAAGACCCAGTTTGGCTCATCCCCACACCGTGACCGAAACCGCCTCCCACAAAGGCATATCCTTTAATCGATTTATCGGGATTGTAGACTGGATCTAAATAAAACAGCGTACTGATTGGCGGCTCAAAAGCGTTGCGAATCTCATCTTTATCAATCTCAATTTTACCTGCATCAGTTTGCACGGTCATTTTCAAAACTCGACCCGCAGGCGATCGCTCCGTAACTAACACCTGCTTAATCGTTTTAAAATTAGCCAGAGGACTCTGTTTCTTCTGAAAATATTGCTTCAGAAATGCAGTCATCGCCTCTAAGCTAGTTTCTTCCCGCCAGCGAAAGGCATCAGAACCTTCCTCATTAAACCCCTTCTTCAGGCTCATAAATCGCCGGAAATTCGCTTCATTTGCCAAGCTCTGCTTAGATAAATCCCAAACATTACCTGGTGCGTCAATCACCGATCGCAAATAAGGTCGTTCTGGGCCATGCCAAACATCGCCAAAAGTAGCCGTAATCCCGCCGCTAGCCGCAGAATAAAGCGCGTCTACCAGTTCATTATTATATGCTACCACCAAACCGCGCGTCGCAGAAATTGCCCTATCAGTTTCAGGATATACCTCAGTCAATCCTTCGTAAACTTGGCAATTAGTATCTGCACACAATTCATAATTATCAACAGCAAAGCGACGCACATTTCTCAGCGCGTAAGTCCTCGCCAGAATTGTCTGAGCTTCAATCGAAGCATAGGGCGAGAATGCCCCGATTTCGTGCGGTACAACTCCCCGCAAATAAGTTTCTACAGGTACGTCATTGACTAAAGTATAAGTACCATAAGCATTAGTTTGAAGTTGTAAACTTCCCCCGTAGCGGCGAGTATTCTCATAACTGGGAGTTGTTCCCGTCACCACCTCAATTACTCCGTTTCCTGCCGTCACCTTCAACTGATTACGATTATAGCGAAAGCCATTTAAAACCCAGAATGCCTGCGGTACTTGCTTGACAATTTTTGTATCGATAAAAGCGGTTTTATTGCCTTGAGCCTGTAAACTTTCTAACAACAATCGCCGCAATAAAGGAGTTTTGTAAACATCTCGTTTCGCCCAAACTTGCCAGCGTTCCGGTTGAGCAATTTCTACTTCAATTCCCCGATTTCGCCACTGATTAGCGCTATCTTCAGCACTCTCAAAACTGCGGTGAGCGCTGAGTATAACTCGTTCATCGACTACAGGTGCAGGTAGCGGTTTCATCGCCACTTCTAATTTGACACTGGCAGTGTTAGCTGTTTCTATTCCCTTGGGAGTTTGGTAACGCAAAGTTAGGCTTGAGCCTGGGGTAGCTTTCAGCGTCAGCTTGTCCGTTGGTTTAGTACCAAATCTCTGCACCACACCGATTTTGATATCTCGATCCTTGGGAGTCTGCGCGAAACTAGACTCGCTACCAAGTCCTAGAAGGCAAAAAGCAGTAAAAAGCTGGACAGATATACTGAAATACTTAAAAAGCGAAGTTTGAGCTTGTTGAGCTAGCAAAGTTAACTGCCTCCTAGAACTGGAAATTTGGTACTTCCTTAGAACTGTAGGGTAGCACAAGTTTATGCGTCTACAGAGGTATTGACAAAAATCGATCTAACTTTGATTAATATTAACGAGATCGGACTTACGCAGACACAACCTAATACAGTTAACAGTTGACAGTTAACAGTTAACAGTTAACAGTTAACAATTAACAATTTTTTGTTTAGCTATTTGGTCAAGGGGTTCCCACTGGAGGACATCTTGGAGTAAAGATTGATAGCCGAGTACATTAGGATGAATGCCATCTTCAGAGAGGCGAGGATGCCACCAATCCTTACCCCGACTTAGCCATTTTTCAAAGATATCTAAATAGGGAATGTGGCGTTCCAAACACGCTTGGCAAGTGGCTTCTTTATATTTATACTGGTCTGCCTGGTTGTAGTACAAGCATTTTTGAAAGGGCATTTTGTTTTCATCAACAGGAACCATGCCGACAAATAGGACTGGACAAAGTTGATGGGCATGGTCTAACAAGTGATGCAAAACTGTGTTAAAATGCTCGAATTCAGTATAGTTGCGACCGTGAGGTAACTGAACTCTGGGGGAATCGTTAATGCCTACTGAAAGGATAATCGCATCTGGGAGGCGATTTCTCAATTCTCCTCGATGGCGAAATTCGTTTTCGAGGCGTTGGGCAACTTGATAAACGCGATCGCCTCGTACTCCTAAATTGTAGAGGACATGACCCGGACTATCGGGCAACATCCATAACCGCCGCAGTCGCTCTACCCAGCCGCCGCCTTCGTGATCGCCAAAGCCATAAACTAAGCTGTCCCCCAAGGCTACCAGTTTGAGGGGATGAGGATTTACTTGATGCAACCGAGGAAATGAATAGGCTACTGCTGCCATAATCTAAAAAAAGTGAGTAAAAGAATTTACAGAACTATTTCCCGAACTGAGTACAGCGTTGTCCGCGCCTTCAGGTCTGAACGGCATTGGATGGGATTAGCAAATGTTATACTTTTGCGTAATGCCGTTGGCAGTGTCAAGAATCTTGACATAGTAAAATAGAATGTAACACTATAGTAAGGTGGTTAGTCTCATGCTTAAGCGTCCAACGTTCGATTCAACTCAGTTAACCCGTAGGGCGGAGGAGTTGATCAATGCAGCTTCTAATCGCTACCGAATTACGGTACAAGTGGCGAACCGCGCCAAACGCCGTCGCTATGAAGATTTTGATAATATGGATGACCACTTGATGAAGCCGGTGATGCGGGCGATTTTTGAGATGTCCGATGAGCTGACGCAAGAGGAAATTATTGGGGAGCCTTTGAGGTAGGAGTTCTGTCGAAAACTGTGAGCAATTTTAAGCGAGTTTTGAGTTTTGCGATCGTCGCTCTGAGTGTGGCGTGTCTCACTGTTTTGGGGGGGATTTTTGAATCAGGGGAATTGAGTGTTTCGGCGCGATCGCCTTTAACTATGGCGAGTCCCCAACCAACTCAGGTGCAGCGGTTGGCTCAGCAACCTCTACAGGAGTTGCGGGTGAGTGAGGTATGGCGGTTGGTTTATCAACAGTTGCCTGATTTTCCAAAGGAAAATAATTATGTTTCAAAGGAGACTGGGAAAGTCGATCCGAACAATACTTTGGTAGGGCGGTTGATTCGCTATCATTTATTTGTCAAGGGTCGCCCTGGTAATTATCGTCTGGATTGGAAGCTAACTTTAGCTGACTATTTGGGGGTGACTCCTGAGTTTTTGGAAGAGTCGGTGTATCCAGGGGGTGATGTGTTGCGGTTAAATCCAATGGAGCGCGATCGCACTGTGATTCAAGACCTCAATCGCGCTCAGCGGGATACTTTGATTCAAGTTTTAGTGGATATTTTTAATGGGAATGCTCCGAGCGTACCTGCTGCGGGTGGGAGTCAAGAGCGATCGCCTTCACAAGTACCACCAGCACCACAACCAGGGGATGCCAAGCTATTGATGCCGTAAGCATGGAGCGCGTAATTAAGACTGGTGCGGGTTGGCGTTTAGGATGGAACCCCAAGGCGGCGGAATTTAAGGGTTTAGTGGGTGGGGATGATTGGGCGATCGAGTTGACAGAGGCAGAGTTGAATGATTTTTGCAGATTGTTGGGGCAGTTAGCCGAAACGATGAGCTTGATGGCTGCTGAGTTAATGGATGAGGAGAAAATCGCCTGTGAAGTGGAAAGCGATTTGCTGTGGATGCAGGCCGAAGGTTATCCCGAAGCTTACAGCATAAAGTTGATTTTGAATGCGGGACGGCGGTGCGAGAGTTCTTGGGAGGCGGCGGCGGTTCCTGGTTTAGTACAGGCGGCACAGGTTTTAAAAGTTTTTTGAATTTTATTTGACTTTACTTGATATTGATGATATATTGAAGAGATGTGTCGGGGCGTAGCGCAGCTTGGTAGCGCACTACTTTGGGGTAGTAGGGGTCGTGGGTTCAAATCCCGCCGCTCCGATGGTTGAAACCTGCTTTTTGGAGCAGGTTTTGACGTTTTAAGAGTCTTTTTTATTAATCACTTCATTCTGAATTAGGACTGACACGGGGAGGATTAATTATAAAATTGGGGCGTAAGATTAAAAATATACCCAACACGAAAACAAGTATTTTGCTAAGGGACAACTGCTCTAACGAGTCTGCAAATTCAATAGACTTTGAACGAGAGCGGGTAATTTACTACAACAAGGATTTGAATACTCACGCAATTCATCACGCTCAATTTGCGCTGCAATTCGCTCTGCACGTTGAATAGCTTGGGGGGTTAACTCTTTTAATGGTTCTGGGTAAAGACACATTGACTTTTCATAGTTAGAAATATGTTCTCCCAACAGAGCTTTCGCTTTATCACGAGTAATTTGTGCAAAATAATCTCGAAAATGAATTAGATACCAAAACTCAAAACATGGGTTTGTAATTGCTAGATGAATCTCTTGACTATTAGCCCTATTAATTGCACTTTCCCAATTTTCATAATTTTGCTCGATATGCTCATCTCCATCAAAAACTGCCCAAGCTTTGTCTCCTTGAGTCCAGCTTCGCTCTCGCTTCATTTCTTGGCGGGTTTCAATTGCAAGTTCAATAATGCTACGCGGATCAGTTCTACCACGATGAGGCAGAACAATAATATTTAGAGTAGAGAGACGTAGTTCTCTGCGGATACTTTCAAAATAACCTGGTTCTGTCTTACTTCCTTCGCAAGCAATCAATATTTTTTGACCAATTTCTTTGCTTGGTCTTTGACGATTTAGCTTTCTTGACACTTCTCTTCACCTTCCAAAATCATTTCTTCATCAGATGGTAGAAAAGGAACAGCCCCAAATCTGCCATCTAAATAAGCTTTATCAATTGCCAAATCATTCCGTACATGGAAATCTGTTAATGGATATAACTCTGTACTTTGGTCTGAACGCTTTTGTGTAAACCAAATCTGATCTCGTCTCAGCAAATTATTTCTCTGTAATGTATTGTCATGGCTAGTAAGAATTAGCTGTCCATATTCCCGATTCATTTTAGGATTCTGAAACATTCTAACAATACTACGCACAATATTGGGATGTATATTATTTCCCAATTCATCAATTAGTATTAAATCACCTGTATAAAAAGCTAAAATCATCCGATATGCGAGACTGAAAAGCCGTTGAGTGCCAAGAGATTCCTCTTCAAAAAGCCATCTAACTTCATGCCCTTCATTAGTCTTATGTAAAGCATATATATCAAACTCAAAGTTCTCATCTTCTTTCTTTTGAATTTGTATGTCTGAAAGCCCAGTATCAAATTTTTTGATTATATCTAAGGCTTTTTTGTGGATCTGTAATGACGTAGAAATAGTTGCTTCATATAAGGTCATAGTATGAAAAAGGTCGTAGGATTCATGTCCTAAGCTAATTCCTGACCAGCGATTTCTAAGCCACATACATAGTGGCTCAACCACATCTACTTCAAGTTTTAATAATATGCTGATAAATGATTCGTTCTCTCTAACACTTTTTTGAAGCTGAGTATGAGAGCCAGAGAAATCTGAACCATTCTTCCATAGGTTTTTCTTTAACTCTTCATTCCATCTACGTTGAAATAAAATCCGAGAACGCTTTGTTTCGGCAAGTTTATACTCTAAACTTTCTGAGATTATGAGATTTTGATTAATTGCTAAAGAATAAGTGTAAATATTATTATTGAATAGTGTTCGGAGTTCAAAGCGTGTCGGTTCTTTAGAAGAAGTACCATCTAATCTAAAAGGAGTAGGTTTTGCATACTTAAATAAACGGGAAGCTCCTGCTAATTCTTGACTACCATGAGCCATAAGTAGCAACAAATAATCTAAAGCTTGAATAACATTACTTTTACCTGAAGCATTAGCACCAAAGATTGCTAAAACAGGTAAAATTTCAATGTCCCATCCTTCAACTTGGTATCCCGGTGTAATCTCATTATCTGTCTTAGTTCGCTTATTCTTACTGCTTTGACTACCCTGACGAGAACGCTGTGCCACTGCGCTAAGAGTGACAGGCTCTTTGATGGAGCGATAGTTCTCGACTGTGAAGTCTACAAGCATGATTTGGCTTCCGTTAGGCTATTTTACGTGACTTATTCACGATAATTATACCCTAGTTTGAGTGAATCTCCTTCTTTCAGATGAAAGACGATCATCTTATTGTGACGCTATTACTCCAACTATCCTTTCACCCAGTGAAGCCCTAGCGCGATCGCGCCACACTGGATGAATCGCGGGACGGGTTAAACTGAACTAGACCAATATTCGATTCCGATCGATCGAGCAGGTGAGAGCGCTAGCTATGGAAATCGTTACTAACAGATTTCTCCTACGGGATTTTACCAGAGAAGATGAACCTGCATTTTTGGCCTATCATGCTGACCCTCGCTATGCTGAATTCTGTGCGCCAGAAGAAGTTACACCCAGCTTTACCCGCGACCTACTTCAAAGGTTTAGGGAATGGGCAACTGAACACCCTCGGCGCAATTATCAGCTTGCTATAGTCGATCGCCGTACTCTAGAATTAGTTGGCTGTGGTGGTTTGCGCCGTGATAGTTATGGCCCCGAACAAGCAGAACTAGGTATTGAGTTAGCACCTCAGTTTTGGGGGCGTTACGCCTATGCTATTGAGGTTGGGAAAGCTTTAATTGAATTTGGGTTCCGCGATTTGGGGTTAAACGAAATTCGCGGTATTTCTGTCAGTGCTAATTTGCGCATATCCAGGTTAGCAAAACGCTATGGATTCGTTGTAATCGGTACGCCAGCCAGTCCAGATTGGATGAGTACGCGAGGATGGAACCAAATTGAATGGCAGCTTATACGAGAAACCTGGGAGAATTTATCTACTATCTAAAGATGCCTGACCGCATTATGCTAATTCTTATTCCTATTCCCGTTAATGAATACAGTTCTATAGTAATTTGGGGTGGATTATACGATTAATATTGGGTAATTAAGATGGAACTTTGTCAAGTAATAGTTGATAAATTAATGAGTGTCAGAGGTAATAAGCTGCCATTTTTCCAGATGGGTTTGAGAGGATAATCCCAGGGGATTTGTGTCTGGTCGCGTTTTGCTTTAAAGTAGTAATAGGCAAAGCGGATTAAAAAATAATAGAAATAATGACTCAATTTACATCTACTATGACTGCCTTTCCCCTCACAGCCGTTGTGGGGCAAGAGGCGATTAAATTAGCCCTGCTTTTGGCCGCAATCGATCCGGGATTGGGAGGAGTCGCGATCGCAGGCCGCCGAGGTACTGCAAAATCTGTCATGGCAAGAGCCTTACATTGTTTACTACCACCGATTGAAATCATTAAAGATTCCATCTGTAACGAGGAACCAAGGGAAGGAGAAGAATTAGCAACCAAAATCATTCCCGCACCCTTCGTACAAATTCCTTTAGGTGTCACAGAAGACCGGCTCTTAGGTTCAGTTGATGTCGAGCAATCTGTAAAACTAGGTGAAACCGCATTTCAACCGGGATTATTAGCCCAAGCGCACCGAGGCGTGCTCTACGTCGATGAAATCAATCTTCTCGATGACAATATTTCTAACCAATTGCTGACTGTTTTAACCGAAGGTCGCAACCGGATTGAGCGAGAGGGAATTAGCTTTGAACATCCTTGCCAACCGCTATTTATTGCTACCTACAACCCCGAAGAAGGCCCGCTGAGAGAACATTTGTTAGATAGAATTGCGATCGCGCTTTCCGCCGATGCTCTTCTGGGATTAGAGGAAAGAGTGCAAGCTGTAGAGTCTGCCCTCTCCTATTCTATTTCTCCCCAAGCTTTTCTCGATGGATATACAGAAGATATTGATAACTTAAAAACTCAGATTTTACTAGCGCGAGAATGGCTCAAAGATGTCCGCATTCAGCGCGAACAAATCGCCTATTTGGTAGAAGAATCCATTCGTGGCGGCGTACAGGGACATCGAGCCGAATTATTCGCGATGCGAGTAGCTAAAGCTGCGGCGGCTTTGGAGGGACGTACTGATGTCACGGCTGACGATTTGCGCCGCGCCGTAGAATTGGTAATTGTACCCCGCGCTACGATCGTTCAAACTCCGCCAGACGAATTACCGCCACCGCCACCGCCGCCGCCACCTCAAGATCAGTCGGAGGAAGAGCAAGATGAAGATGAGGATGAGGATGAGGATGAAGATCGAGAGCCTCCAGAAGAGGAAGAGATGAGCATTCCTGAAGAATTTTTGTTCGATCCAGAAGGGGTAGTGCTCGATCCTACGGTGCTTTTATTTGCTCAAATGGCTAACCGTCAGGGTAAGTCAGGAAGTCGTAGCGTCATTTTTTCGGAAGATCGAGGCCGCTACGTTAAGCCGATGTTGCCTAAAGGCCCCGTGCGACGGATTGCGGTTGATGCGACTTTGAGGGCGGCTGCACCTTATCAAAAGGCGCGGCGGGAGAGAGATAGACTGGGAGCGGGGGAGCTAGGGGAGCGGGGGA